>JANMWQ010000489.1:0-2722 GCA_031394085.1 Rhizobacter sp.
CCTCCGACTACGACGAGCTGCTGCACGTGGTGATCGACACCGGCCACTCGCGCTTTCCGGTCTACGAAGGCCAGCGCGAAAACGTCATCGGTATCCTGATGGCCAAGGATCTGCTCAAGCTGCAGCGCTCGCCCGACCTGAACCTGCGCACCCTGCTGCGCCCGGCCGTGTTCGTGCCCGAGTCGAAAGGCCTGAACGAATTGCTGCGCGACTTCCGCTCCAACCGTAACCACCTGGCGATCGTGATCGACGAGTTCGGCAGCACCGCGGGGCTGATCACGATCGAAGACGTGCTGGAAGAAATCGTCGGCGAGATCGAAGACGAGTTCGACGACAAGGACGGCGAATCGGGCATCTACACCCTGGCCGACGGCAGCCAGCGCGTGGCCGGCGATGTCGACATCGTCGCCGTCAACGAGGCCTTCGGCACGCGCCTGCGACACGACGAGTTCGACAGCATCGGTGGGCTGGTCGCGCACGAGTTCGGCCGCGTGCCACGGCGCGGCGAAGCGGTCACCGTGGGTGAGCTGGTGTTCTCGGTGATGCTGACGCGCGGTGGCGCGGTGCGCTGGTTCAAGGTCACGCGCGCGCCCGGAACGACGGTCGGGCCGGACGGCATTTGAGCGGCGCCTCGCCCCGGGCCGCGCGGCTCTCGCTGCCGCTCGACCTGCTGCTCGACGCACTTCTCGCCGCGGCCCTCGGCGCGGCGCACTCCTTGCCGTTCGTTCATACCTGGGCCTGGCCGTTGCAGATGGCGATCGTCGCTGCGCTCGCCTGGCGCGTATCGATCGCGGCGCCGTGGCGTGCGGCCTGGCTCGGCCTGGTGTTCGGCACCGCGTGGCTCGCCGCCGGCACCTGGTGGCTGTTCATCAGCCTGCACACCTATGGCGGGCTGCCGGCGTGGCTCGCGGTGATGGCGATCGGCTTGCTCAGCGCTTTCCTCTCGCTCTACCTTGCGGCGGGATGCGCGCTGTTCGCGCGCTGGCGCAGCGGATCGGCATGGCGCGATGCGCTGCTGTTCGGCGCGGTCTGGCTGCTCGCCGAGCTGGCGCGCGGCGTGATCTTCACCGGCTTCCCGTGGGTCGCGAGTGGCTATGCGCAGGTCGACGGCCCGCTCGCCGCGCTCGCGCCCTGGCTCGGCGTGTACGGCATCGGTTTCGTCGGCGCGGTGCTGTCGGCCTGGCCGGTGCTCGGCCGGCGCCGACCATGGCGGGCGCGCGGCGCGTCGATCGGTGCGCTGGTACTCGTGCTCGGCGCCGCCGCGCTGCTCGGCCCAGGCCGCTTCTCGCAGCCGAACGGCACGCTGACGGTCACGCTGCTGCAGGGCAATGTCGCGCAGGACGAGAAGTTCGCCGCAGCGGCGATGCCGCAGGCGTTGGCGTGGACCAGCCAGAACCTGCTGGCAGCGCGCGGCGCGCTTGTCGTCGCGCCCGAGACGGTGATTCCGCTGCTGCCGAGCCAACTCGATGCGGGCTACTGGCAGGCCATCACCGATCACTTTCAGCGCGGACCGCAGGCGGTGCTGCTCGGCCTGCCGCTCGGCGATGAGGTCGCGGGCTACAGCAACTCGGCGGCCGGAATTTCGTCGGCAACGGTCGCGCTGCCGAATGGCTTCTACCGCTACGACAAGCACCACCTCGTGCCCTTCGGCGAGTTCATCCCGTTCGGCTTTCGCTGGTTCACCGAGCTGATGAGTATCCCGCTCGGCGACTTCAATCGCGGGCCGGTCGGCGCGCCCTCGTTCGCGTTCCGCGGCGAGCGCATCGGCGCCAACATCTGCTACGAAGACCTGTTCGGCGAGGAGCTCGCGGCACGCTTCACGACCCCGGCCGATGCGCCGACGATCTTCGCGAACATCAGCAACATCGGCTGGTTCGGCGACACGATCGCGATCACGCAGCACCTGCAGATTTCGCGCATGCGCGCACTCGAGTTCCAGCGCCCGATGCTGCGTGCGACCAACACCGGCGCGACTGCAGTGATCGACCACACCGGCCGCGTCACGCACAGCCTGCCGCGGCTCACGCAAGGCGTGCTCGACGGTGAAGTGCAGGGCCGCACCGGGCTCACGCCGTTCGCGCGCTGGGCGGGCAGCTTCGGGCTGTGGCCGTTGACGCTGGCGGCGCTCGCGGTCGTCTTGCTCGCGGCAGCGCGCGCTAGGCGCGATCGGCAAGGTCGGGGTCGCCGAACGCCCCCATAGAATCGGGCGTTTCGGCAGACGCGGCGGCCCATGCTCACCTTCCAGCAGATCATTCTCAAGTTGCAGGACTACTGGGCCGCGCAGGGTTGCGCGCTGCTGCAGCCGTACGACATGGAAGTCGGCGCGGGTACCAGCCACACCGCCACTTTTTTGCGCGCGATCGGCCCCGAGCCGTGGCGCGCCGCGTATGTGCAACCGAGCCGCCGCCCGAAGGACGGCCGCTACGGCGAGAACCCGAACCGGCTGCAGCACTACTACCAGTACCAGGTCGTGCTTAAACCCGCACCGGCCAACATCCTTGAGCTGTACCTCGGCTCGCTCGAAGCACTCGGTTTCGACCTGAAAAAAAACGACATCCGCTTCGTCGAAGACGACTGGGAGAACCCGACGCTGGGCGCCTGGGGCCTGGGCTGGGAGGTGTGGTTGAACGGCATGGAAGTCACGCAGTTCACCTACTTCCAGCAGGTCGGCGGCATCGACTGCAAACCGATCACCGGAGAGATCACCTACGGGCTGGAACGC
>JANMWQ010000490.1:0-2778 GCA_031394085.1 Rhizobacter sp.
CTGCCGAGCATGTTCAAGGAACTCAAGGGCGCCACCTTCCACAGCTTCCCGGCCGTCAACACGCTGTTCCAGGCGATGGCGAACCACGCCGATTTCAGCACCGTCGACTGGAGCGGGCTGGTGATCTCGGTCGGTGGCGGCATGGCGGTGCAAAGTGCCACGGCCAAGCTCTGGCTCGAGAAAACCGGCTGCCCGATCGTCGAGGGCTACGGCCTCTCCGAGACCTCGCCGTCGGCCACCTGCAACCCGGTCGACAGCACCGCGTACAGCGGCAACATCGGCCTGCCGATGCCCAACACCGACCTGACCCTGCTCGATGACGACGGCGCCGAAGTGCCGCTCGGCACGCCGGGCGAGATCTGCATCAAGGGCCCGCAAGTGATGGCCGGCTACTGGCAGCGCCCGGACGAGACCGAGAAGGTCATGACGGCCGACGGCTTTTTTCGCACCGGCGACATCGGCATCGTCGACGAGCGCGGTTACTTCAAAATCGTCGACCGCAAGAAAGACATGATCCTGGTGAGCGGCTTCAACGTCTACCCGAACGAGGTCGAAGAGGTGGTCACGCAGATGCCAGGCATCCTTGAGTGCGCGGCCGTCGGCGTCCCCGACGCGAAGGCCGGTGAGGCCGTCAAGCTCGTGATCGTGCGCAGCAACCCCGGCGTGACCGAGGCCGACGTGCGCGCCTACTGCGAGGCCAACCTGACGGGCTACAAACGGCCCAAGCGAGTCGAGTTCCGCACCGAGCTGCCGAAGACCAATGTCGGCAAGATTTTGCGGCGCGAGCTGCGCGACAAGGCCTGAAGCGAGTCGTAACCGGCGATCCCGGTCTACCGTGGCTTTTCTCACGCGCGTGTCGCATCGGTGCTGATACATTCCGCGCTGAGCAGCCCTCCCCCACGAAGGTCGGGCGCCATTCGTGAATGGGAATTCATCGGTGATCTGGGCCAAAACCGACGCGGGGCGAATCGAAATGCAAGCGCGTGCGCTTGTGAAGGAGCGCGCACAGCGCAACCTGCTGCTCGTGATCGACGGCACCAAGACCGACGAGATGTTGCTCGCAGGTCTGACCGGTATCGGCGCTGAGGATTTCGCCGTGCTGCAGTCGCTCGGCCTGATCGCACCGCTGGCGTCGGGCTCGCGCGCCGGTGGTGCCACGCCGAACCGCGCTGCGGCGCCGGCCAGCGGTGTCGCTGCGGTCGAGGTCGCGCCACTCGACTACGCGCAGTTCACCGCCGCGCTGACGCAGATGATCTCCAAAGAGCTCGGCCTGCGCGGCTTCGTGCTGACGCTCGCCGTCGAGAAGGCCGGCACGATCGAGGAGTTGCAGGCGGTCGCGCAGCGCACGCTCACGCAGATCGCCGAGCGCAAGGGCGAGGCCACCGCCGCGGCCGCGAGACGCGCCCTCTACGGCGGCTGAGGCAGCGCACATTCGCCCGGGGCAACCCATCACCATGTCACGTTTGCCGGTGGCCATCGTGAGCGCGATGCACCATGAGTTGCGCGCGCTGCTGCCGCTGCTGCAAGACCCGCAGCCGGCTCGCCTGGCGGGCCGCGATTTTCATCAGGGCACGGTCCATGGCCAGCCGGTCGTGCTGGTGCTGTCGGGCATCGGCAAGGTCGCCGCGACCACCACCGCGGTGCTGCTGATGCACGAGTTCAACGTGCGCCAGCTCGTGTTCACCGGCGTGGCCGGCGGCTTGCGGCGCGGCGTGAAGGTGGGCGATGTGGTCGTCGCGCGGCAACTGCTGCAGCACGACATGGACGCCTCGCCACTGTTCCCGCGGTTCGAGATTCCGCTCACCGGCCGCTCGCGTTTCGAGGTCGATGCGAGCCTTGCCGATGCGCTCGCCGCCGCCGCGCAGCGCTGCCTCGACCGTGCCGACGCGTTGATCGGCACGCGCCACCTGTGCGATTTCGGCATCGATGCCGCGCTCGTGCACCAGGGCCTGATCGTCAGCGGCGACCGCTTCGTGTCGAGTGAGGCGCAGAGCCGCGCGTTGCGTGCGCTGCTCCCCGATGCGCTCGCGGTCGAGATGGAGGGCGCGGCAGTGGCGCAGGCCTGCGCCGATTTCAAGCGGCCGTTCGCGGTGCTGCGCACGATCTCGGACCGCGCCGACGACAACGCGCATGTCGATTTCACCCGCTTCATCGACGAGGTCGCGAGCGTCTACACACGCGTGATCGTCGAAGACTGGTTGCTGCACGGCACGCACGGATGAGTTTTTTCCGACCGCTGTGGCGTGGGTCATGGCGCATGTCATGGCGCATAACGCGCACGCTGCTGCTCACGCTCGCCGCGCTCTGGTTTTTTCTCGAAGAATTCGGCTGGCACCCGCTCGCTGCCTGGCTCGGCCGCCTTGCGCGGTGGCCGCCGTGGGCGCGCATGGAGGTGCGCATCGCGCGCCTGCCACCGCGCCTGGCACTGCTGCTGTTCCTGTTGCCGGCGGCCGCGCTGCTGCCGGTCAAGCTGCTCGCGGTGCAATTGATCCAGGGTGGCCGGCCGGTCGCTGGCCTGATAGTGATCGTCGGCGCCAAGCTGCTGGGCACCGCGGTCGGCGGTCGGCTGTTCGTGCTGATGCGGCCGCAGTTGATGACGCTGCGCCGTTTCGCGCGGGCGATGGCCTGGTGGCGGTACACGCGGCGGCGCGTGCGGTTGCGGGTGCGTCGCCTGCTCGAGGCGTCTGCCGGTTGGCGTTCGATGCGCGCAGGCGTGACGCGCTGGCGGATGCGACTGCGCGGCCTGGTTCGCTGAAAACCGTTCGGGCTGAGCCACTT
>JANMWQ010000495.1:0-1900 GCA_031394085.1 Rhizobacter sp.
AGCACCGGGCGCATGCCCTGCGTGCCGTTGGCCACGCGCGGCATGATGAGTGCGACCTCGCGCGGCGCCCGGGCCCACGCGAGCAGCGCCTCGACGCTGGCGTACCGGCCGACGACCTCCAGCGTCTTCTGGGTCGGCGTCATCAGCTTGAGTTCGTGCGCACGCGCGAGTGCCTCGGCCGGGCGCAGCCAGAGCTGCTCGACCATCTCGGTGCCGTCGAACGCTGCGGTTTGCGAGCACGGCGCCGCGGCGATGAAAAAGCGCGTGTCGAAGCGCTTCGGCCGTGCCAGTGGCGTGAGCCAGTGGCTCAGGTAGACGAGGCGGTCGAGCGCGAGCGTGAGGCCGAACTCGCGGCACATCTCGGCCAGTTGGCGCTCGTTGCGGTGCAGCGGGCCGCGCCAGGCGGCGAGGCGCAAGCCGGTCGCGTCGTCGAGGCCGACGAGCTCGCCGCTGCGGTCGGTTGCGAACAGCAGGCCCGATTCCTCGAAGCATTCGCGCACCGCGGCGATGTAGTAGTCGAGCCCGTGGGCCGGCAGGCCGAGCCGCGCGCTGGCCGTCGCGTCGTCGAGACCGGCACAGCAACCGTGTGCCTGGCGGTCGCCCGGGTCGACGATGCCGCCGGGGAACACCCACGCGCCGCTGTTGTGGTCACCGCGCTCGGCGCGGCGCGACAGCAGCACCTCGATGCCGCCCGCGCCATCGCGCACGACGACGATCGTGGCCGCGGGCCGCGGCGGGCGCTCGGCGGCGGGCGAGGAAGGCGTCGGCGGAGCGACGGTATCGGTGGCTTGTGACATGCGAGCTCGCCCGCGTGCGGGGCGCCGGTGAAGCAGCGTTGGAGTATCGCGCCGCAGGGCCGCTGCAGCTGTCGCCAGGGCATCAACGCAGCGCCTCGATCAGCGCCATCGCAGCGGCCGGTGCCTTCTCTTTGGCGCCGCTGATGAAGTAGATAAAAACGTCGCGCGGCGCGGCTTTGGCGGTTGCCGGTGCGGGTGCGGACGCGGTTGCGCATTCCACGCGTGGCACGCCGGCCGGCTCAGCGCCGTCACACCAAGCCTTCGCGCACGCAGCGAGCGGCGCGAAGCACTTCGGCGGGCAACCGTCGACGTACTTGGCATCGGTGCGCATCAGGCGCGCGTAGACGAAGCTGCCGGTGACATCGGCGAACGAGGGATAGTCGTCGGAGTCGGTGAACACGGTCGCAGTGCCGTAGCGGCGCGCGAGCGCGAGGTACTCGGCCGTCTTGAAACTGTCGTGGCGCACATCGAGCACATGGCGCAACGGCAGGCCGGCGACGGTCGGCGGCAGCAGTTTGAGAAACGCCTCGAAGTCGTCCGGCTCGAAACGCTTGGTCGGTGCGAACTGCCAGACGATCGGCCCGAGCTTGTGCGCCAGCTCGGCGATGCCCTGGTTCACGAACCGCTCGATCGAGTCACCGGCCTCGGCGAGCACGCGCCGGTTCGTCGCGTAGCGCGAGGCCTTCAGCGAGAACATGAAGTCGTCGGGCGTCTCGTCGCGCCATTTCGCGAAGGTCGCCGGCTTCTGCGAGCTGTAGTAGGTGCCGTTGACCTCGATCGCGGTGAGCTTGCGGCTCGCGTATTCGAGCTCGCGCGCCTGCGACCAGCCTTTCGGGAAAAAGTTGTCGCGCCAGGGCTCGAAAGTCCAGCCGCCGACACCGACGCGGATCGTTGCTCGGGGCGTGTTCGTTGCTTCGCTCATCGTGCCTCCTTGAATGCCTGCCGCTAGACTGCGGAGCATGCCCTGGACCCTCCTCTTCTTCGCCGGTCTGTTCGAGATCGCCTGGGCCATCGGCCTGAAGTACACCGAGGGCTTCAGCAAGCCCGTGCCGAGCGTGCTCACGGTCGCGGCGATGGTCGCGAGCGTGGTGCTGCTCGGCCTG
>JANMWQ010000500.1:0-3050 GCA_031394085.1 Rhizobacter sp.
GAGGAAGTCGCCGTCGCCCTGGACATCCCGGAAGCCACGGTGCGAACCCGCTTCTTCCGCGCCCGCGGCCTGCTGCGCGAAGGCTTGTCGCGCGATGTCGATCTGGCCATCGGCGACGCGTTCTCGTTCGCCGGTGCACGCTGCGACCGCATCGTCGCCGGCGTGCTGGCCAGGCTTGCCGACGATCGGGAATCCCCCTGATCGTCCGTTCCTACCCAAGGAGATCGCCATGTCGTTCTTTCAGATGTCGAACCCGATCGTTGCGCGTCGTCTGTTCATCGGCCAGTCCGGCCTCGTGCTGTCTGGCGCAGCCGTGGCGCTGCTTGCCGGCAACGAGGCGCTGGCCGCCAAGTCCGGCGGCGCCACCGCCAAGGACGTTCAGATTCTCAACACCGCGCTCGGTGCCGAGCTCGAGGCCATTGCGGCCTACCAGTTGGGGGCCGAGAGCAAGCTGCTGGAACCCGCCGTGCTCGACCTCGCGCTGACCTTCCAGGGGCATCACAAGGCCCACGCCGACGTGTTGGTCAAGACGGTCGAAAAGCTCGGTGGCCGGCCCGTGCTGGCCAAGGCGACCTACGATTTCCCGGTCGATCGGTTGAAGTCGCAAGCCGACGTGCTCAAGTTCGCAGCCAAGCTGGAGCAGGGCGCTGTCAGCGCATACCTGGGTGCGGTGCCCTTGTTCGGCAACCGCGACCTCGCCAAGGCTGCGGCGAGCATCCTCGGCGACGAGGCCATGCACTGGGCCATCCTGCGCCAGGCACTGGGTGAAGTGCCGGTGCCCGCAGCCTTCATGGTCTGACCATGCAACGACTGGTGCTGGCCGGCGCAGTGATGCTCTGCCTGAGCGCCCCCGCCGGAGCCGCCCCGGACGCCCTGCGCGGCGAGCAGGTCTACGCCCGCTGCCTGGCCTGCCATGCGCTGGCCTACGACCGCGTGGGGCCGCGACACTGCGGCCTGTTCGGGCGGTTGGCAGGCAGCGTGCCAGGCTTCAGTTATTCGCCGGCCATGAAGAATTCGCGGATCGTCTGGGACGCCAAGTCACTCGACAGATTTTTGACCCAGCCGTTGAAGATGGTGCCCGGCAGCGCGATGACTTACGACGGCGTGGCGGACCCGAAGGAACGCGCCGACCTGATCGCCTATTTGAAGCATGTCGACGCCACGCCCGAATGCGGCAAGCGAGCGCCGATGCGCGTTCTGCCCGATGCCGAAGGCGCCCATCGGTGACCCTGCTGCCGGCCGACTGCGCGGCCGTCACGTGACGCAGTTTCGCGTCGGTGCGTGTCCATGTGCGTTCAGCGCAGCGCACTCAGCGAATGCAGTACCTCACGGACGTTCACGTACAGCTTCAGGTACTGCACGAACATGGCGTCGTAGAAGTCTTTGTGGGTCGGATCGGGTGTGATGATGCGGTCCGGCTTGACCCATGCAGCGAGGTCGTTCGCGTCGAGCAGGCCCGCGGCCCGGCCGGCGAGAAAGGCGTTGCCGTAAGACGCACCGATCTTCACCTGCGTCACGCCCGCGATGTCGGAGACGATCTGCAGCCAGGTGTCCGACTGGGCGCCGCCGCCGACCGCGACGACGCGCGACACGCGTGCGCCGATCTGCTCGAAGGCCTGCAGGTTGTGGCGCACGCCGAAGCCCACGCCTTCGAGCACCGCGCGAAACAGGTGGGCTCGCGTGTGCGTGAGGCCGAGCCCGGCGATGACGCCGCGGGCGTTCGGGTCGTTGATCGGCGTGCGCTCGCCGCTGAAGTACGGCAGCACCAGCAAACCGCCGGCACCCGGGGCAACCTCGCGTGCGGCCGCGAACAACGTGGCGTAGCCGGTTTCGGGCGGCAGGTCGCGCGCCAGTTCGTCGCGAAACCAGCGCGTGAGGCTGCCGGTCGTGCTCATGCCGGCGGCCAGGTTGAAGCGACCCGCCGACGCGCCCGCCACGGTCCAGACGCGCGCATCGGGCGTCGGCGCATCCTGCGCGAGCACGAAGAAGGTGGTGCTGCCGTGCATCAGCATCAGGTCACCGGGTTCGGTCGCACCGACGCTGATCGCCTCGCTCAAGGCATCGATGGTGCCGAAGGCGACCGGCGTGCCCGCGGCCAGACCGGTTTCGGCGGCAGCCTCCGCATGCAAGGTGCCCGCGAGTTCCTCGGCCCAGCCGAGTTCGGGCAGCAGCTCGAGCGGCGCCACGGCATGCGCGTAGCGCGCGTCCCACGCGCCGGTCGCGGGGTTGTAGAGCGGCATGAAGTGGCTGGCCGAATGCCGGTCCATGCAGAGCCGCCCGGTGGCCCGCAAGACGAGGTACGAGGTGGCCGACGTGAGCTTGACCGTGGCACGCCACACCTCGGGCTCGTGGCGGCGCAGCCAGCGGATCTTCGGGCCGACGGCCTGGCTGCTCAACGCCATCAGCGAGAACGCCGCGATCGCGGGCGCGCCGATCTCGGCTTCGAGCTGCGCGATCTCGGCGGTCGCGCGCGTGTCCACGCCGTACAGGATGCCCGGCCTGAGCGGCCGCATCGACGCATCGAGTGGCAGCAGGCACGGCCCGATCGCGCTCATCGCGAGCGCGGCGATCGAACTCGCATCGATGCCCGAGCGCGTGAGAATCTCGCGGCTCAGGCGGCACACGTCGCCCCACCAGACGAGGTCGGCATCTTGCTCGACATGGCCGGGCAGCGGCATACAAACGCCGTGCTCGACCACCGCCGTGTGCAACACGCGGCCCGCGAGGTCGGTCAGTGCCGCCTTGCTGCTGTAGGTGCCGACATCGATGCCGAGCAGGTAGTTCTTCATCAGCGTGCTGCGGGTGCGTGTGCGTGGCGAGAACGGCGAGCGGCTTGGCTACTTCGCAGCCGCGGGCGCGTTGTCGCCGATGCCCGCCATCAGCTCGAAGAGCTTGAAGATCGCGGTCGCATTGAGCTCCCCCCAGCCGAGGTTCTGCGCGGTCTTGTTGAGCTCGTGAACGGTGTTGGAGATCATCACCGGCACGCCGATCGACTCTGAATAATTGCGGATGAGTTCGGTGTCTTTGACCATCGTGCGCAGGTGGAACGA
>JANMWQ010000537.1:0-2485 GCA_031394085.1 Rhizobacter sp.
GCGCATGCAGCGCATGCTGGAAGCGCGCGGGTTGGCGCCGTTCACCGAGACACGGGTCGAGGTGCTCGGTGGCGAAGAAATGTTCGGCGCCAACGGTCGCGCCGATGCGCGCGAGGTGGTGCTGAAGATGAGCGCGAAGGCTGCATCGCGCGACAGCCTTGAGCTCTTCGCGCGCGAGTTCGCACCGGCCGCGACCTCGATGGCGCCGGGCACGCTCGGCCTCGTCGGCGGCCGGCCGAGTGCGACGCCGGTGGTGCGGCTGTTCTCGTTCCTGCTGCCGAAAGCGGCGCTGTCGGTTTTGGTCGACGTGAACGGCGAGCGCTGGGCAGTGGCGATCCCGAGCATGGGCGGCTTCGATGTGGCGACACTCGGCCCGGCGCTGCAACACACGAACGCGCCGGGCGCCACCGACACCGCACCGCGCGTGCCCTTGCTCACGTTGGCGCACGGCCGATCCGGCGACAAGGGTGACACCGCCAACATCGGCGTGATCGCGCGCCGGCCCGAGCACCTGGGTGCGCTGTCGGCCTGGCTCACGCCGGAACGTGTGGCCGCGCATTTTGCGCACCGCGCGCCGAGCCAAGTCGAGCGCTTCGACCTGCCCGGCCTGAACGCGATCAACTTCGTGCTGCACGACGTGCTCGGTGGCGGTGGCATGGCCTCGCTGCACACCGACAACCTCGCGAAGGCGTATGCGCAGGTGCTGCTGGCGATGGAAGTGCCGGCACCCGACTGAACATCCTTAAAACCCCCTCTCCCTCTGGGAGAAGGTTGGGGTGAGGGCGCGCCGCGGCCATCGCGCTCAAGGCAACAAATGCGGCCCGCGCTTCTCGTACCAATGCGTGATGCGCGCGCCGTCCCAGTGCAGCGCGATGTGCGCGCCCGATTTCGCGTGGCGCAACGCTCTCGGCCGGAAAACGCCGACGCACAACCCGCCTTCGTGGCGCACGCTCGGGAACAGCACTCCCCAGCTGCCGGCCTCCCGCAACCGTTTGCCGAATGCTTGCGGGGCCCCGTATTGGTTCGGGTCGAACAGGGCGGCGCCGCGCTTGCCGACGCGTTTGCCAAATTCGCGCAGGTCGTGCAGCTCGGCGCTGACGGTCGCGGCGATCACGCGCAGGTCGACGTCGATCGCCGGCTCGGCCGTGCGCGACAGGAACAGCGCGCGGTGGTGGCTGACTTCGGCGATCGCGGTTTCGAGCGCCTGTGCCGCATAGTAGACGCCATAGCTGCCGTCGGAGAAGCGCGAGCCCTCGGGATTCAGGTGCGTAAACGCGGCCATCACCATCGTGCTGCCAGCGCCGCTGACGCGCTCGCCAGGCGGCACGAGTTGCCACTGGCCAATCTCGTCGCGGATGCGCGGATTCGTCAGCGCTTCGACTGCGAACACCACGTCGAGATCGGCCGGATCGGCGACCCGGTCGTACAGGCCGACGGTCGGGTATCGGGACGGAATCAGGCGGTAACTGGGGCGCCATTCGGTGGCGATGAGCGCAATGCCCTTCGGCGAACCGGTCATCGACGGATCACGCTCTGCCGCCGCGCTGCGCATCGAGGTAGTGGCGCACGACGTACAGGTCGGCGACCTGCCCGCCCAGCATGCGGTCGAGCGCTGATTTGCCGCCGAACAGCGGCGCGGCGTTCGGCTTGCGCACCCAGGCATCGGCCTGGCTGCCGACCGGCAACAGGATCTGCAGCGCGGCGTAGATGCCGAACAGGTAGGACAAGCGCTCCAGCACGTGGCGATCGAGCCCGGTGCTGGCCTTGCCCTGTTTCCATTGGTACAGCGTGGTGCGGCCGACACCGAGCACCGTGGTCTGCTCGGTGGCGTCGAGCTGCCAGGCCTCGGCGATGCGCCAGAAGGTGCGCAATGCGGCTTGCGCGGCGGCGGGGGAATCGAGATCGACGGGTGGCGTATGGGGCTTGAGAATCGCGTTCATCGCCGAAGGGTAGTCCACTGGCGGACGAATTGCAATGATTCGTCCGCCCGCGAACTGTACAAAAATCAGCCTCGCGCGTGCGTGACGCCGCCGTCGATCACCAGCGTCGAGCCCATCACGTAGTCGCCGGCGCGCGAAGCGAGGTAGATCGCGCCGCCCGCCATGTCTTCATCGCGCCCGATGCGTTTGGCGGGAATGCGCTTCGCCGTCTCTTCTTCGTGGTCACGCGCGACGCGGTTCATCTCGGAGGCGAACGCGCCCGGCGCGATCGCGCTGACGACGATGTTGTCTTCGGCCAGCCGCAGCGCCATGCGGCGCGTCAGCTGGATCAGACCGGCCTTGCTGGCGGCGTACGAATACGTCTCCTGCGGGTTGATCGAGATGCCGTCGATCGACGCGATGTTGATGACCTTCGCCGGCTGCGTTTTCGCGGCCGCGCGCAGCGGCGCGATCAACGCCTGGGTCAGGAAGAACGGCGTCTTCAGGTTCAGGTCGACGACCTTGTCCCAGCCCTTTTCGGGGAAGGTGTCGAAGGTTTCGCCCCA
>JANMWQ010000560.1:0-1912 GCA_031394085.1 Rhizobacter sp.
CTCGGGTTCGCCGAACTCGATGGCGGCGCTGCAGTTCATCAGCGAAGCGAAGACGCCGATGCTCGCGCCGGTCGGCACGACCGCGGTCGTGCTGCCGATGACCGACCAAAAGAAGTGGGTCTTTAAGACGACGCAGAACGATAGCCTGATTTGCGAGGCGCTGGTCGCGCACATGGTCAAGAAGGGCGTGAAGACCGTCGGCTTCATCGGCTTCGGCGATGCGTACGGCGAATCGTGGTTCGGCGTGTTCGTGCCGATGATCGAGAAGGCCGGCATCAAGTTGATTGCCAACGAGCGCTTTCAGCGCACCGACCAGAGCGTGATCGGCCAGGCCACCAAGATCGCGGTGGCGAATCCCGATGCCGTGCTAATCGGCGCCGCCGGTGGCCCGACCGTGCTGCCGCACACGACGCTGGTCGAGCGCGGCTACAAAGGCCAGATCTACCAGACCCACGGCGCGGCCACGCCCGACTTCGTGCGCCTCGGCGGCAAGGCAGTCGACGGCGCGGTGATGGCCGCGAGCCTGATGCTGGTGCTCGGCGAGATTCCCGACAGCAACCCCTCGAAGAAGGTCGCGCTCGACTACATCGGCGCGTACGAGAAGCTCTACGGCACCAAGCCGGCGACCTTCGGTGCCAACGTGTTCGATGCCGGCTTGCTGTTGCAGCGGGCAGTGCCCGAGGCACTCAAGAAGGGCCAACCGGGCACCGAGGCCTTCCGCGTCGCGTTGCGCGATGCGCTCGAAGCCACCAGGGATCTGGTCGGCACACAGGGCGTCTACAACATGTCGGCCGCCGATCACTCGGGCTTCGACAAGCGCGGCCGCGAGTTGATGCAGTTGACGAACGGCGCGTGGCGGCTGATTCCCGAGTAGCGTGCGTCTTTGACCTGGCGCATGCGCCAGATGTCAGCCGTGCAGTCGGCTGTGCCGCGGCACGCTGGCAAGCAGGAACTCCATCTGGTCGGCCAGGATGCGACGACCGCGCAGGATCATGTCTTCGTGCAGGTTGGGCACGTAGGGCAGATACATCAGCGACATGCTCAGCTCTTCCGGCAGGCGGTTGCCCTTGTGGCCGTTGCACGGCCGGCAGGCGGTGATGCAATTCATCCAGGTGTCGACACCGCCGCGCGAGGTCGGCACGATGTGCTCGCGGGTCAGGTCTTCGAAGTGGAAACGGTGGCCGCAATACGCGCAGATACCGCGGTCACGCGCGAACAGTTTCGGGTTCGAGAGGGCAGGCGTCTGGCGCCAGGCCCGGCTCGGCACCGAGCCCTTGACCGCGATGATCGGGTGCACCTCGATGCGCGACTGCAATCCGGTGCGGCGCTGCATGCCACCGCGCAGCACGAAAAACGCATCACCCAGAGTCCATGACACGCCGTCGCTTGCGTAGATCACCGCTGCTTCCTTCGCGGAGATCCAGGCCTGCGGCCGACCGGAGATGTCGAGTTGCAGTACTTCCATGAGGCTTCGAGCGTAATGCATGAGTGAGTGTTTCCTCAACCCCCGATCATGCGCTTCGGCGCGCTGGGCCGCGCGGTGTCTCGAAATGGCACTCGCGCGCTGGTGGCGCAGTGGCGGCGCGATGCCGCGATCTCACGCCGTCATCGGCGCCTCACCGTGAAGCCGGATACAGCCCGCGCTCGCGCGCCATCAATCGCGTCAGGCCGAGCAGGGCGCCGGTGTTGGGCATCGCGATATTCAGGCGCGTGCCGATCTCGTGGACGGCGCTCACGAGCGCGTCGATCTCGAGCGGCCGGCCGGCGAGCAAGTCCTGCAGCATCGAGGTCTTGAACGCGCCGAGCTGGCGCGCGATGGCCATGCGCTCCTCGCCCGATTGCGTGATCGCGCAGCCGATCTGCGCGCCGATGCGCCGCGCCTCTTCCATCGTGCCGAGCATGAAGGCGAGCA
>JANMWQ010000571.1:0-1836 GCA_031394085.1 Rhizobacter sp.
GATCACGGTGTCGTCAAGTGCGCCGCGGTCGATGCAGGTGTTGGCGCCGATCTCCACATCGTCGCCAATGCGCACCGCGCCGAGTTGCTCGATCTTCTCCCAGCGGCCTTCAGCACCGCTCGGAAAATCCGGGGCGAAACCGAAGCCGTCGGCACCGATCACGACGCCGCTGTGGACGATGCCGCGCGCCCCGATCGAGCAGCCGGCACCGAGCGTGACGCGCGCCGCGAGCCGCGTGCCGGTACCGATGCGAGCGCCGGCACCGATAACGCCGTGAGCGCCGATCACAGCACCGGCCGCGATCACCGCATCGGCATCGATCACGACGAAGGGGCCGATGGCCGCGAGCGGATCGATGCGGGCCGAGGCATCGATGAGCGCGCTGGCATGCACGCCCGGTACGACTGCAGGGCGCGTGCGCTGCGCCCACCACTGCGTCAGGCGCGCGAAGTACAGGTACGGGTCGGGCGTGACGATGGCAGCGCCGCGCGCCAGCGCTTCATCGCGATCGGCCGGGGCGACGATCACACAGCCCGCCTTCGACGGCGCCAGTTGAGCCCGCTGGCGCGGGCCGGAGAGGAACGAGATCGTTGCGGGCGTGGCACCTTCGAGCGGGCCGATGCGGTCAATGAACCCTGCGCCGTCGCTGCCGATCAGTTCGCCGCCGAGCTGCGCGGCGATGTCGTGCAGGCGGATGGGATCAGCCGCGCCGCGATCATCGGTCACGGCACATCGCCACGACTTACTTGCCGCCCTGAGCGTTCAGCGCCTTGATCACCTTGTCGGTGATGTCCACGCGCGGGCCGGCGAAGATGACCACATCACCCTGCAGGATCAGGTCGTACTTTTCGCTGTCGTAGATCTGCTTCACGACCTTGTTCGCGCGCTCGACCACCGAAGCCAGCTCTTCGTTCTTGCGCTGGTTCAGGTCTTCCTGGAACTCGCGGCGCTTGCGCTGCAGTTCGCGGTCTTGTTCGACCAGATCGCGCTGGCGCCGGCCGCGCTCTGATTCGGCCAGCGTAGCGGAATCCTTGTCGAGCTTGTCGGCCGCCACCTTCAGGCGATTGGCCGCGTCTTCGCCTTCCTTCTGGCGCTTCGAGAACTCGGCCTCGAGGCGCGTCTGCGCCGCCTTCGCCAGCGTGGCTTCGCGCAGCACACGGTCGCTGTTGACGAAGCCGACCTTCAGTTCCTGGGCCTGCACGCCAGCGGCGGCAACGGCAGCGACAACAACGACGCAGGCCGCAGCAAGGTGCCGTACGACGCGCGATGTGGGCGTTGAAATAGTCATTAGAACGCAGTCCCGATCTGGAATTGAAGACGCTGGATTCTATCGGTTGCCAGCTTGCGAACCGGCGTGCCGTAGCTCAGCTTCAAGGGCCCGACCGGTGAGACCCAGGTCACCCCCACGCCCGCCGAAGCGCGCAGGCTGGCGGCAGTCAGGGCTTCGTTCTCGCCCCAGACGTTGCCGATATCACCGTAGACGAAAAGCCGCAGCGTGCGGTCGTTGCCCGTGCCCGGCACCGGCAGGTACAGCTCGCTGTTCAGGTTCAGGCGCCGGTTGCCGCCGATGTAGGAGCCGGTCACATCGACCGGGCCGAGCGAGTTCTGGTCAAAGCCGCGCACCGTTCCCAGGCCGCCACCGTAAAAGTTCTTGAAGATCGGGTACGGCCGCCCGCCCAGGCCCTTGCCCCAGCCGATGTCAGCGTTGAAGCCGAGCGTGAACTGGCGCGACAGCGGGATGTACTGCTGGAACTTCGCGTTGGTGCGCAGGTAGCGCGCGTCGCCGAACAAGCCCAGGTCCAGGTTCAGACTCGTCAGGCGGCCGGCGGTCGGCAC
>JANMWQ010000596.1:0-1847 GCA_031394085.1 Rhizobacter sp.
TTTGAGGGTGTGGACGTGGAACGGCCCACTGGAGTTCTTGTCGAATTCGCAACCCGCGCGCACGCCGATCTCGGCGACTTCACGCGCGCTCTTCGCCTTGTCGTAAGCCGCGAACATCGCGCCGAGTGCGAACGCGCGGCCGGTGCCGATGCCCCAGAAGCGGTCGAACTCGAACACCTCGCGGTACGAGTACACGCCGAAGATGCCGCTGTGGTTCGCGATCAGCGCAGTGAACTGCGAGCTCTCGTAAGGGTCGGCGTCTTCTTCCTTGGTGTTGAGAAAGAAGTTCTCCTTCAGCTTCGGGTGCAGCTTCAGGAAGGTCTCGAACACCTCGTCACGCGAATGCAATCTCAACTCGTCCGGCGGCAGGCTGCCGAGTGCGCGCCGCACCACCGGGAAGTGCGCGGTCGTGCCGGCCATGCCGATCCACGAGTCGCCGGCCTTGAACATCTTCAGGTTCGCTTCGTAGCCGTGGCCGAGACGGGTGTCGCCGAAAGTGACCAATGTGTCGGCTGCGATGGCCACGGTGTTGCCCTTGCGGGCCACCACGATGGTGGTCATCGGCTGGGCTCCCGCCGGGCCGCCCCAAGGGAAGCCCGCGTCCCCTCGGGGGATCGCGAACGGAGTGAGCGTAGGGGCTCCATTGCTAAAGAAGCACGCGGCGGAAGTCGGCGAGCACCTGCCCCAGGTACGCGTTGAAACGCGCCGCCGAAGCGCCGTCGATCACGCGGTGGTCGTACGACAGCGACAGCGGCAGCATCAGCCTGGGTGCAAATTGTTTGCCGTCCCACACTGGTTTCATCGCGCTTTTCGACAGGCCGAGGATCGCGACTTCGGGCGCGTTGATGATCGGCGTGAAGTGCGTGCCGCCGATGCCGCCGAGCGAGCTGATCGACATGCAGCCGCCGGTCATGTCGGCCGGCCCGAGCTTGCCATCGCGCGCCTTCTTCGCGAGTTCGCCCATCTCGGTGCTGATCTGCAGGATGCCTTTCTTGTCGGCATCGCGCAGCACCGGCACGACCAGGCCGTTCGGCGTGTCGGCGGCGAAGCCGATGTGGAAGTACTGCTTGTAGACGAGCTGGTCGCCGTCGAGTGAGGCGTTGAAATCCGGGAACTTCTTCAGTGCCGAGACGACCGCTTTGATCACGAACGCGAGCATCGTCACCTTGACACCCGACTTCTCGTTCTCCTTGTTCGTCGCGACACGGAACGCTTCGAGCTCGGTGATGTCGGCATCGTCGTTGTTCGTGACGTGCGGAATCAGCACCCAGTTGCGGTGCAGGTTCGCGCCGCTGAGCTTCTTGATGCGCGAGAGGTCCTTGCGCTCGACCGTGCCGAACTTCGTGAAGTCGACCTTCGGCCACGCCAGCAGGCCGGGGATGCCGCCTGTTGCGGCCGCGGCGGCGGGCGCCGCCGACTTCTGCGCTGCGGTCTGCACGCTGCCGGCCATCACGCCCTTGACGAAGCCGTGCACGTCGTCTTGCGTGATGCGGCTCTTCGGGCCACTGCCCTTGACTTCTTCGAGCGGCACGCCGAGTTCGCGGGCGAGCTTGCGGATCGTCGGCGAGGCATGCGGCAGCACGCCCTTCGCGGCGGTCGGCTCGTGCGCGGGCAGCGCCGCAGTCGGCACGGCCTTCTCGGCCACTGGCGCAGCGGCAGGCGCTGGCGCAGGTGCCGCAGCGGCTGCGGCGGCCGGCGCTGGTGCGGCGATCGCGCCGCCGGTGGCTTCGACGACCGCCACCAGACTGCCCTTCGCGACCTTGTCGCCGACCTTGACCTTGATGTCTTTGACGACGCCGGCGTGCGACGACGGGATTTCCATCGAAGCCTTGTCGCTCTCGACCGTG
>JANMWQ010000612.1:0-3462 GCA_031394085.1 Rhizobacter sp.
CGCCAGTCGCCACCAAGCTTTTGTTGCCAGCGCAGCGATGCCGTCGTCGCGTCGAACACCACCGGCAAGGACCACGGCTGGTTGTTCAGGCTGAGCCGCGGATCACCCGGCTGCGGCACGGTGTTGCCGAGCATGCTGAAGCCGGGCTGGCTCGGCTGCGAGCGGTGGCTGGTCTCGATCTCGGCTTCGAGCAAGGTGTCGGGCGACAAACGCCAGTCGGCTGCGAGCGCGAACAGGTGGCGGTTGCCTCGGCTGTCGCGCACCCTCGGGTCGAGGTGCGCAGCAGCAGCGTTCAGCCGCACGCCGAATGCGTTATCGGCGCCGAAGCGCTGGCTCAGATCGAATGCGCCGGTCACGGTGCCGGGCTGGCGCCACGCCAGGCTCACCGAGCGCAGCGGTGCGTCGAGCGGGCGCGCGACGATGTAATTGACGAGTCCGCCCGGCGCGCTCGTGCCGGCTTGCATGCCGCTCGTGCCCTTGAGGATCTCGATGCGCGATTTGTTATCGAGAGGGATCGATGTTTCGGCGTTGATCGGCAGCCCGTCGCGCCTGAAGTTGAAGCGGTTGTCGAGCACGTAGCCGCGCACGGTCAGAAAGTCCCAGTAGCCCTCGGCGTTGTAGGCGTCGCTGACGGCGGGGTCGATCGCGGTGAGGTCGGAGAGGCGCTGCACGCCGCCGTCTTTGAGCTGCTCGGTGGTGAACACGCTCGCCTGAACCGGCGTCTTCGCGAGCGGTGTATCGCCCCAGCCGCTGACCGTCGCAGGCGGCGTCGCGCGGCCGGTGACGGTGATCGGTTGCAGCTGCGCTGCAGTCGGTGCGGTTTGCGCGGTTTGTGCCGTCGCGGGCGTGGCGATGAGCCATGCAGCGGCGGCGATCGGGGAAAGGATGTGGTGTCGTGTGGTCAAGCGTGCCATCGTGGGTCCCATGTCGATGGCAGGTCGGCGGGCCGGCGGGCACCACAAAACGTGGTGCTTCGTTGGCCGTGCTTCCCTGCGCGAGGATTACCTCAATCAGGTTCAAAGGGACTGTCTCAGTCGAGCGGTTGGGTGAGAACCGTTCAACACCCCTAGCGAAGGCCGCGCGGCAGAACTGCGCGGCGGCCGGATTATGACTCAGCGGATGATCGAGGCGCGGGCGCGGGCGCGGGTGCGGACGCGGACGCAGTCGCCGGCGCGACGCCGAGCGCCTGGTGCAGGCGCGGGCTGGTGGTCGTGTATTCGAGGTGGATCGGTTTGTCCGGGAACACGACGGCCGCTGCGCCGAAGGCCGCGAGCGCGGCCTCGTGAAAGCCGCACAGGATCAGCTTCTTTTTGCCCGCATACGTGTTCACGTCGCCGACCGCGAAGATGCCGGGCTCGCTGGTCTGGAACCGCGCGGTGTCGACGACGAGTTGCTTGCGTTCGAGCGCAAGGCCCCAGCCGGCGATCGGGCCGAGCTTGGGGCTGAGGCCGGTGAGCACGAGCAGGGTGTCGAGCGGCAACGACCGGGTCGTGCCGTCGGCGGTCAGCACGT
The DNA here is from genome assembly GCA_031394085.1 of Rhizobacter sp. GTDB lineage: Bacteria > Pseudomonadota > Gammaproteobacteria > Burkholderiales > Burkholderiaceae_C > LMDS01. The sequence continues at coordinate 1,513 of JANMWQ010000612.1, forward strand.
GCAGCGCGATCAATCGGCCGTCGACCTGCTCGATGCCGCTCGGCTGCGCCGCGATGAATTGCAACCGCTGCTCGGCACGAAGTTGGCGAACCTGCGCGATCGTTTCTGGCGCCGCCTTGAACTCGTCGCGGCGGTGCATCAGCGTGACGCTGGCGATCGGCGCGAGGCGGATCGCGCAGTCGAGCGCGCCGTCGTCGTCGCCGATCACGACGACGTGCTGATCGCGCAATGCCTCGGCTTCGGCGGGCGCGTTGTAGAAGAGTTGTGTGCCTTCGAAGGCGGCAATGCCATCGAGCTTGAGCCGGCGCGGCTGGAACGAGCCAACGCCACCGGCGATGAACACGGTCTTCGCGAGCAACTGCGTGCCGGTGGAGCTCTCGATGCGCAAACGCCCGTCGGGTTGGCGTTCGACCACACCCACCTGCTGACCGAAGTGAAACGTCGCGTTGAACGGCTCGATCTGCTTGAGGAGCCGCGCGACCAGCTCGCGCCCCGTGCAGACGGGTGTCGCAGGGATGTCGTAGATCGGCTTGTCGGGATAGAGCTCGATGCATTGCCCGCCGGCGACCGGCAGCGAATCGATCACATGGGCGTGAATGCCGAGCAGCCCGAGCTCGAAGACCTGGAACAGGCCGACCGGCCCGGCGCCGACGACGACGGCATCGGTCTCGATCATCGGGGCGTTACTTGATCAGCTCGCCGAGCTTGCCGGTCTTGTCTTTCCAGTCGTCGGCGTCGGGCTGCGGGGCCTTGCGCTTGGTGATGCTGGGCCAATTTTTAGCGAGATCGGCGTTGAGCTGAATCATGTGCTGCTGGTCGCCGGGCACGTCTTCCTCGGGCACGATCGCGTTGACCGGGCACTCGGGGATGCAGACGGCGCAGTCGATGCACTCGTCGGGGTCGATGGTCAGAAAGTTCGGGCCTTCGCGGAAGCAATCGACCGGGCACACGTCCACGCAATCGGTGTACTTGCAGCGGATGCACGATTCGAGGACGACGTGTGTCATGGAGAAGCTCTGGTGGTGTGAAGTGGCCGTGGCCCGCGGGCCGGCGAAGCATCGAGTTTAGTGCCTGGTGCCGGCCACACGGGTCGCAAGGGCGCGGCGCCCGCACCGACCGTGACGACGCTCGGCCGCCCCGCATGCAGCATCGCGGCGCGCGCGAGGCTGGTTGCCGTGTGGTCGCTGTGCAGCTGATCGGGCCAGCCGGCGCGCGAAACGACGCTGACGGGCGTGTCTTCAGGCCAACCGGCCGCGAGCAACCGGCGCGACAGCGCGGCGAGCTGCTTGCCGGCCATGTAGAAAACTTCGGTGTCGGCGCTGCGCGTAGCTTGCAGTTGGCCTTCGCGTGTCATCGCGGTCGTGAGGCTGACGCTGCGGCCGTGGCCACGGCGGGTCAGCGGGCGCTGTGTGGCGGCGGCCGCGGCGATCGCGGCGGTCACGCCGGGAACGACCTCGCAGGCGATGCCGGCCGCAGCGAGCGCTTCGAGCTCTTCTTCGAGCCGACCGAAGACGCTCGGATCGCCGCCTTTCAGACGCACGACGACCTCGACTTCGCCGGCATGCTTGACCAGCAGCGCGTTGATCTCGGTCTGGCCCGTGCTGTCGCAAAAGCCACGCTTGCCAACGTCGATCCACTTCGCATTCAGCGCGAGCGTGCGCAGCGCGGGGTCGGTCAGCGCGTCGAACAACACGACATCGGCCAACGCCAGGCGCGCCGCGCCGCGCACGGTGATCAAGTCGGCCGCGCCGGGGCCGGCGCCGATGAAGATCACCTTGCCGGGCATCCTTAAGCGGCCTCTGCGACGAGCAAGGCGCCGCTGGTGCGGTTGCTCGTCGGGTCGACGATGATCAGCGAGCCGCCAACGCGGTTCGACGCGTAAGGCTCGACCGGCAGCGGCTGCTGCGTCTCGATCACCACGAGGCCGATCTCGTTGACGGCGAGCTCGTG
>JANMWQ010000624.1:0-1829 GCA_031394085.1 Rhizobacter sp.
AGCGCAGCAAGCCGCCGATCGCGTCGTTCTTCTCGAACAGCGTGACGTCGTGGCCGGCGCGTGCGAGCTGCTGCGCCGCCGCCATGCCGGCCGGGCCGGATCCGACCACGGCGATCTTCTTGCCGGTCTTCGCCTTCGGCACCCTGGGCACGACCCAGCCTTCGGCCCAGGCCTTGTCGATGATCGCGTGCTCGATGCTCTTGATGCCGACCGCGTCGTCGTTGACGTTCAACGTGCACGCGGCTTCACAAGGCGCCGGGCAGATGCGGCCGGTGAACTCGGGGAAGTTGTTGGTCGAATCGAGCACCGCGAAGGCATTCTTCCAGTCGGCCCGGTACACCAGGTCGTTGAAGTCCGGAATGATGTTGTTGACCGGGCAGCCGCTGTTGCAGAACGGCGTGCCGCAATCCATGCAGCGGGCCGACTGGATTTTCGCGTCGGCCTCTTTCAGGCCGATGACGAATTCTTTGTAGTGCGTCTTGCGCTCGGCGACGGGCGCATAGCCCTCTTCGAGCCGCTCGTATTCCATGAAGCCGGTGACTTTTCCCATGATGTGTCTTCTGTACTCGTTCGGTGAATGACGACGGCTTACTTCGCAGCGACCGGCTGGCCCTTGGCGCCCACGGCGTTCGCCAACTTGCCGGTCGCGGGCAGGCCGCCCGTTTCCTGCATCGCCTTCGACTCGGTCGACAGCAGCGCGGCGCGCTCCGCACGCTCGCCAAGCGCGCGCTTGTACTCGTTCGGAAACACCTTGACGAACTTGCCGCGCGACTCGACCCAGTGGTCCATGATGTGCCGCGCTCTCAGCGAGCCGGTCCACTTGTGGTGGTCTTCGAGCAGCTTCTTCAGCGTCGCTTCATCGGACTGCCCGTTGTGCCAATGCGCCTTGTCGGCCTCCTGCTCGGCCGTGCTGAGCACCTTGCCGAGCGCGACCATCGCGGTATTGCAACGCGACGCGAAGCTGCCGTCTTCGTCGTACACATAGGCCACGCCGCCGCTCATGCCGGCCGCGAAGTTGCGCCCGGTTTTGCCGAGCACCGCGACCGTGCCGCCGGTCATGTACTCGCAGCCGTGGTCGCCGGTGCCTTCGACGACCGCGGTCGCGCCCGAGAGCCGCACCGCGAAACGCTCGCCAGCGACACCCCGAAAAAACGCCTCGCCGCTGGTCGCGCCGTACAGCACGGTGTTGCCGACGATGATGTTCTGCGTCGCGTCACCGCGGAACTCGATGCTCGGCCGGATCGCGATGCGCCCGCCGCTCATGCCCTTGCCGGTGTAGTCGTTCGCATCGCCGATCAAATAGACCGTGATGCCTTTCGCAAGGAACGCGCCGAAGCTCTGGCCGCCGGTGCCTTCCATCTGGATGAAGATGGTGTGGTCGGGCAGCCCTTCGGGCCGCGCGCGGATCAGCTCGCCCGAGAGCATCGCGCCGACCGTGCGGTTGACGTTGCGCACCTCCTGCATGAACTGCACTTTCTCGCCGGTCTCGATCGCCGGGCGGCACTTCTCGATCAGCTTGAGGTCGAGCGCACGCGCGAGGCCGTGGTCTTGCACCTCCGTCTGGCGGCGCGGCACCTCAGCTGGCGCGGTAGACAACTGGAACACGCGGCTGAAGTCGAGGCCCTTGGCTTTCCAATGTTCGATGCCTTTCTTGGTGTCGAGCAGGTCGGCGCGGCCGATCAGGTCGTCGAACTTGCGGATGCCCAGCTGCGCCATGATGCTGCGCGCTTCCTCGGCGACGAAGAAGAAGAAGTTCACGACGTGCTCGGGGCGGCCGGTGAATTTCTTGCGCAGTACCGGATCCTGCGTCGCGACGCCGACCGGGCAGG
>JANMWQ010000626.1:0-1672 GCA_031394085.1 Rhizobacter sp.
GCTGGGCCTTGCGCGAGCACCTGCTTGGCGCCGATCCAACCTTGAAGCTCGTGCGCGCGAAGCCTTTGGCGCGGTCGATCAAGACGCTGAGCGAAGCGCAAGTCGAGGCGCTGCTCGGCGCGCCCGATGTCGGCACACCGCTCGGCCTGCGTGACCGCACGATGCTGGAGCTGATGTACGCGAGCGGCTTGCGCGTGAGCGAGCTCGTCACGCTCAAGAGCGTGCATGCGAGCCTGAGCGACAGCGCATTGCGCGTCACCGGCAAGGGCGCGAAAGAACGGCTCGTACCGTTCGGCGAAGAAGCGCACGCGTGGATCGAGCGCTACCTCGCCGACGCGCGCGGCGCGATCCTCAAGGGGCAGGCCAGCGACGCGCTCTTCGTCACCGGCCGCGGCGGCCCGATGACGCGCCAGATGTTCTGGAAGCTGATCAAGGCGCACGCACTGCGCGGCGGTGTGCAGGTACCGCTCTCACCGCACACGCTGCGCCATGCGTTCGCGACCCATTTGCTCAACCACGGTGCCGACCTGCGCGCGGTGCAACTGCTGCTCGGCCATGCCGATATTTCAACGACGACGATTTACACGCACGTCGCGCGCGAGCGGCTGAAGCAACTGCACGCCAGGCATCATCCGCGGGGCTAGCGCGGAGCGAGAACGAGCGGCGCCGAGGGGCCGCCGCAACGCCGCGTCAGGCCACCGCGACCGGTATCCCGCCGATGCTCGACTTGATCTTCGCTTCCCACTCTTTGGGTCCGGTGTCGTGCACCGACACGCCGTTCGAGTCGACCGCGACCGTGACCGGCATGTCGATCACATCGAACTCGTAGATCGCCTCCATGCCGAGGTCGCCGAAGCCGACCACCGTGGCGTGCTTGATCGCCTTCGAGACCAGGTAGGCCGCGCCGCCCACCGCCATCAGGTAAGCGCTCTTGTGCGTTTTGATCGCCTCGATGCCTGCGGGCCCGCGCTCGGCCTTGCCGATCATGCCGATCAGGCCGGTTTGGCTGAGCATCATCTCGGTGAATTTGTCCATGCGCGTCGCGGTGGTCGGGCCGGCCGGGCCGACGACTTCATCGCGCACCGGGTCGACCGGGCCGACGTAGTAGATGACGCGGTTCGTGAAGTCGACGGGGAGCTTCTCGCCCTTCGCGAGCATGTCTTGAATGCGCTGGTGCGCGGCGTCGCGGCCGGTCAGCATCTTGCCGCTGAGCAGCAACGTGTCGCCCGGCTTCCAGGCGGTGACTTCTTCTTTCGTCAGCGTGTTCAGGTCGACCTTTTTGCTCTTGTTGTAGTCGGGCGCCCACTTCACGTCGGGCCACAGGTCGAGGCTCGGCGGCGTGAGGTACGCGGCGCCCGAACCGTCGAGCACGAAGTGCGCATGTCGGGTGGCGGCGCAGTTCGGGATCATCGCGACCGGCTTGCTCGCGGCGTGCGTCGGGTACATCGAGATCTTCACGTCGAGCACGGTGGTCAAGCCACCCAAGCCCTGCGCGCCGATGCCGAGCGCGTTGATCTTGTCGCACAGTTCGATGCGCAGTTCCTCGACCTTGGTGCTCGGGCCGCGGGCCTTGAGCTCGTACATGTCGATGTCGTCCATCAGGCTCTGCTTGGCCATCAGCATCGCGCGCTCGGCCGTGCCGCCGATGCCGATGCCCAGCATGCCGGGCGGG
>JANMWQ010000628.1:0-7669 GCA_031394085.1 Rhizobacter sp.
GTGCATCGGCGCGCTCGTTGCCGGGGTCCCCCGAGTGGCCCTTGACCCAGTGCCATTCCACATGGTGCAGCTCGCGCAGGGCATCGAGCCGCAGCCAGAGCTCGGTGTTCTTCACCGGCTTCTTGTCGGCGGTTTTCCAGCCGCGCTGTTTCCAGCCGTGAATCCACTCGGTGATGCCCTTGCGCACGTATTCGCTGTCGGTGTGGACCGTGACATCGCAGGTGCGCTTGAGCGAGTTCAGCGCCTCGATCACGGCGGTGAGTTCCATGCGGTTGTTGGTTGTCATCAGCGCGCCGCCGAACAACTCCTTCGAGTGCTCGCCGGTGCGCAGCCACGCGCCCCAACCGCCTCGGCCGGGGTTGCCCTTGCAGGCGCCGTCGGTGTAGATCACGACGTGCGGGCGCGGGATCGAAGTTGTGCCCGAGGCAGCGGCGGGGACGAGCGTGGGGTCGATGGGGGTCATGGTCGAGGCGGATTCAAGCCGTGATTGTGGTGGCTGGTTGCGACCACCGGCGCCGGCGCAGCCTTCGGCGCGGCGCGCTGCGCGCGCACCAGGCCGACCAGGCGCATGCCGCGCACGCGCTTGACCGCGACCACGAAATACACCGCGCCGAAAACGGGCCACCAGCGCTCGCCGACGCGCTCCATCCAGGCGAAACGCGTCAGCCACTTCATCGACGCGACCGGCATCCGGTAGCAGCCGAAGCGCCCGGCCTCGACTTCGAAGCTGAGCAGCCGCAGCCAGTCGCGCAGCCGCCGGTAGCGCAGGAACTCGCCAGCGCTTGGCAAAAACAGGCCGACGGGCGAGTTCGGCGCGAGGCGCTTGCGCCAGCGCCCGAGGTTCTGTCGCAGCCCCCACAGGCTGGTCGGATTGAAGCCGACGATCACGACGCGGCCCTCGGGCACAAGCACGCGCTCGACCTCGCGCAGCGCGAGGTGCGGGTCGCGCGCCAGTTCGAGCGCGTGCGGCAGCACGACGAGATCGAGGCTGTTGCTGTCGAACGGCAGCGCATCGAAATCGCAGTGCAGCGCAATCGCCGCACGCGGCGCGGCGATCGGTTGATCTTGTAAAGATGGGGAACCGGGCGGGTCTGCACGTGCTCCCTTGTCCGGTGCTTGCGGGTGCTCCGCTGCGAGCCACCGGTGTGGCATGCGGTTCGCCCGCAGGGCATCGAGTTCGGGCAGGCCGAGCTGCAACGCGTGGAAACCGAAGAGGTCGACCACAGCGGTGTCGAGGTGGGCCTGCTCCCACTGCAGAACATAAGCGCCTGCCGGGGTCTTCAGCCAATCGGTCAAACCTATAATCGCGCGTTCCGCCATGAACCTGATTGCCCTGCCCGCCTTCACCGACAACTACATCTGGATGCTCCACGATGGCCGAGAAGCCGTCGTCGTCGATCCGGGTGAATCCGCGCCCGTCATCGCCGCGCTCGAAGCGCGGCAACTGGTGCTGGCAGCGATTCTAGTGACCCACCACCACGCCGATCACGTCGGCGGCGTCGATGCTCTGCGCGGGCGCCTGAAAGGCCAGGTGTACGGCCCCGAACGCGAACGCATGCCGCAACCCTGCGTGCCGATGGTCGACGGCGATGCGGTCACGGTGCTCGGCATGCGCTTCGCGGTCATCGAGGTGCCTGGCCACACCAGCGGGCACATTGCGTATTTTCATGCGGCTGACAACGGCGCCGAGGCGCCGATTCTTTTTTGCGGCGACACGCTCTTCTCGGGTGGCTGCGGCCGGCTCTTCGAAGGCACGCCGACGCAGATGCACGCTTCGCTCGGGCGCCTGGCTGCCTTGCCGGGCGACACGCGCGTTTGCTGCGCGCACGAGTACACGCTAGCGAATCTGAAGTTCGCGCAGGCGGTCGAGCCGGTCAACGCCGAGGTCGCCGAGTACACCGCGTGGTGCCGCGCACAGCGCGCCCTGGGTCGACCGACCCTGCCGTCGTCGATCGCGCGCGAGCGACAAGTCAACCCTTTCCTGCGCTGTGACGAACCCGCGGTCGCCCACAGCGCCCGCGCTCACGGCGCCGATTCCGACGAACCCGTGGCGGTCCTGGCCGCCCTTCGACAATGGAAGAACGATTTCCGATGACGCAATCCCTGCACGGCCGGCTGGGCCGAGTTGTTGCCACCCACCTGCTGTTGCTGCCACTGCTGTTGATCGCAGCCTGCGCCACACCCCCCGGCGGGCCTGCCCCGAACAACTCGCCGGATCAGCGTGCCGCCGCCGTCAGTGCCACGGCTGCCTCGGCCGCACCGGCGCCGCAAGCCACCGCGAGCGCGGCCCCGGCAGATACCGATGTCGCCGCGGCGCCTGCGCCGGTGCCGGTCGACCCGTTGCGCCCCGAGGTACGCCTCGATCTGAACGACCGCACCGCGCAAACCGATCTGTGGGTGCGCGTGCGCCAGGGCTTCAAGATGCCCGACCTCGACACCGACCTCGTGCGCAACCGCGAGCAGTGGTACGCCACGCGCCCCGACTATGTGCAGCGCATGACCGAGCGCGGCGGCCGCTACCTGTTTCACATCGTCGAAGAGTTGGAGCGCCGCGGCATGCCGACCGAACTCGCGCTGCTGCCGTTCATCGAGAGCGCGTTCAATCCGCAGGCAATCTCGAGCGCGCGCGCCTCGGGCATGTGGCAGTTCATGGCCGGCACCGGCCGCGACTACGCGCTCAAGCAGAACATCTTTCGCGACGACCGCCGCGACGTGCTGCAGTCGACCCGCGCCGCGCTCGACTACCTGCAAAAACTCCACGGCATGTTCGGCGACTGGCACCTCGCGCTGGCCGCCTACAACTGGGGCGAAGGCAGCGTGCAGCGGGCGATCGCGAAGAACCAAAAGCTCGGCCTGCCGACCGACTACGTCTCGCTGAAAATGCCGAACGAGACCCAGTACTACGTGCCCAAGCTGCTGGCCGTAAAGAACATCGTCGCGCGCCCGACCGACTTCGGCCTGACGCTGCCGCCGCTGCGCAATCACCCGTACTTTCTCAGCGTCCCGATCGAGCGCGACATGGACGTCGCCGTCGCTGTCAAGCTCGCGGGCATGCCGCTCGAGGAGTTCCAGCACCTGAACCCGCAGATGAACAAGCCGGTGATCCTCGCCGCCGGCACGCCGCAGGTGCTGCTGCCCTACGACAACGCGAACCACTTCGTGCGCCAGCTGCCCCTGCACCGTGGCCAGCTCGCGAGCTGGACGGCCTGGGTCGTGCCCAAGACCGTGCGACCGGCCGAGGCCGCGAGGCAGGTCGGCATGAACGAAGACCAGTTGCGCGAGGTCAACCGCATCCCGCCGCGCATGCTCGTGAAGGCCGGCTCGACCTTGCTGGTGCCGCGCGGCGAGCGCCGTCAGACCGATGTCACGGTCGAGGTCGCCGACAACGCGACGATGTCGCTCGCGCCCGATGCGCCGCCGCTGCGCAAAATGTCGCTGAAGGCCGGGCGCAGGGAAAGCGTGGCCAGCGTCGCGAAGCGCTACCGCGTCAGCGCCTCGCAGGTGGCGCAATGGAACAGCGTGGGGCCTGGTGCGAGCTTCAAGCCGGGCCAGACGGTCGTGGTCTACGTGGCGAACAAGCCGAAGGGAACCCGCGTCGCCAAGACGAGTGGCGGCCAAAGCGCCAAAGCCGTTCGCATTGCAGCACGCAGCGCCAAGCCCTCGGGGCCGCCGTCGACCCGCACTGCCATGGTCAAGCGCAAAGGGCACGAGCGCCTGGCCCGCAACGGCAACTGAGTCGGAACCGAGTCGCAACCCAGCCGACCGGCTCGGGCGGGCCGCCGGCTCAGTGCCGGTCGATCATCGGCGGTCGCTCAGGGCATGTGCGATCGTGCCGAGGTCGACATACTCGAGCTCGCTGCCGATCGGCACACCGCGTGCCAGCCGCGTGACACGCAATCCGCGCGCCTTCAACGCCTCGGCCAGCACATGCGCGGTCGCTTCGCCTTCGGCGGTGAAGTTGGTCGCGATGATCACCTCTTCGGTGTGACCATCGACGGCACGTTCGATCAACGCGTGCGCGCCGATCGCCTCCAGGCCCACGCCGTCGAGCGGACTGAGCCGCCCCATCAACACGAAGTACAGACCCCGGTAGCTGCCGGTGCGCTCGAGCGCGGCCTGGTCGGCAGGCGTTTCAACGACGCAGAGCTGGCGCACATCGCGCGTGCCGTCGAGGCACACGCCGCATACCGGCATCTCGGTGAAGGTGTGGCAGCGCTCGCAATGGCGCACGTTCGCCACCGCCGACTGCAGCGCGAACGCGATCCGCTGCGCGCCTTCACGGTCGTGCTGCAGCAGGTGAAAAGCCATGCGCTGCGCCGACTTGACGCCGACGCCGGGCAAGCGCCGAAGCGCTTCGACGAGGGCGTCTACCGAAGGCTCTGCCACGCGCTGTTCCGGCTCAGAACGGAAATTTCATGCCGGGGGGCATCGGCATGCCAGCGGTCAGCTTGCCCATCTTCTCGGAGCTCACCTCTTCGGCGCGGCGCACACCGTCGTTGAAGGCGGCGGCGACCAGGTCTTCGAGCATGTCTTTGTCATCGGCGAGCAGGCTCGGGTCGATCGTGATGCGCTTGACGTCGTGCTTGCACGTCATCACGACCTTCACGAGGCCGGCGCCCGACTGGCCTTCGACTTCCATCAGCGCGAGTTCGTCCTGCGCCTTCTTCATGTTGTCCTGCATCGCCTGGGCCTGCTTCATCAGCCCGGCCAACTGGTTTTTCATCATGTCGCTGCTCCTTGTTAACTTTGCCCCCTGGGCGCCTTCGGCGTCGACCCCCCGAGGGGGTACGTCGCCTTGGGGCGGCCCGGCGGCGACTTCAATGCGGTTTGACCGATCCCGGCACGATGCGCGCAGTCTTGTACTGCGCCATCAGGGCTTGCACGAGCGGGTCGTCGTGGATGATCTGTTCGGCTCGGGACTGGCGGCTCGCGCGCTCGGCGGCGTCGCGTTTCGCGGGTGAATCGTCGGCAGCGCCGGCCTCGACATCGAGTCGCACCGCGCGCTGCAGCACCTCGGCGAGCGCCGCCTGCAGCTTCTCGCACGGTGCCGGCGCGCGCAGCGTCTCGCGTTCAACGCGCAAGCGGCAGACGATCGGCGTGGCCTGCTCGTCGAGCGCAAGGCACTGCGACTGCATCGCGAGCTCGCGTGCAAAAGCACTGATGCTGCCGGCCGCGTTCAGGCCGGCGACCAGCTCGGCCCAGCGCGCGCCGAGCGCGGTCGGTATGAACTCGACCGGCTTGGCCGCATAAGCCGATGGCGTGGGCTCGCGCGCCGCGAGCGGTGCACGCTCGGCGACCTCGTCGTCGAAAGGCGCCTCGTCCATCCAGGGCGGTGGTTCGGTCGCGGAGGCAGCCACGCGCAAGGCCGGCGCCGGCGCGACCACGGCAGGCCGCGCGACGACGGTCGCGGCGCTGGCGCGGGTTGGCACATCCGCCGGGACAGCCACCGCGCATGGCGCAGGCGCGATGGACGATGGCCGCGGCAAAGGCTGCGACCCAGACCGTGGCGCCGTCGCGGCCGCTGCCGCAGCCGCGGTCGGGCCGCGCGGGGCCGCGCCCTCGCCCTTCGGCCGGAACGCGAGCATGCGCAGCAGCACCATCACGAGGCCGCTGTACTCGTCGGGCGCGAGGCCAAGTTCGGTGCGGCCGTGCAGCGCGATGCTGTAGAACAACTGGGTCTCGTCGACCGCGATCAGCCCGGCCAGGCGTTGCGCCTCGGGTGCGTCCGGGTCGTCGGCATCGAGTGCCTCGGGCACGGCCTGCAACACCGCCATCTGCTGCAGCAGCATTGCCATTTCTTCGAGCGTGCCGGCAGCCGAAAGACCCTGCCCGCGCAGCGCATCGACCGCGCCGACCAGCGCCGCGCCGTCGGCCGCGGCGATCGCCTCGACGATGCGCACCGCGTGGCCGCGATCGACCGCGCCGAGCATCTGGCGCACGCCTTCTTCGTCGAGCGCACCGGCGCCGAACGCGATCGCCTGGTCGGTCAACGACAGCGCATCGCGCATCGAACCGCGGGCCGCGCGCGCCAGCAGGCGCAGCGCGCCGGCGTCGGCCTCGATCTGCTCCTTGGCGAGCACATCGGCGAGGTGCGATTGCACGGTTTGCGGCGCCATCGGCCGCAGGTTGAATTGCAGGCAGCGCGACAACACCGTCGGCGGCACTTTTTGCGGGTCGGTCGTCGCTAGCACGAATTTCAGGTACTCGGGCGGCTCTTCCAGCGTCTTGAGCATCGCGTTGAAAGCGGTCGTCGTGAGCATGTGCACTTCGTCGATCATGTAGACCTTGAAGCGGCCCAGCACCGGCTTGTAGACGGCCTGGTCGAGCAGCTGCGAGATCTCGTCGACACCGCGGTTCGAGGCTGCATCGAGCTCGACGTAATCGATGAAGCGGCCGGTGTCGATGTCGCGGCAGGCATCGCAAACACCGCACGGGTGCGCGGTGATGCCGCCGCTGCCGTCGGCACCGGTGCAGTTCAGCGACTTCGCGAGGATGCGCGAGATCGTCGTCTTGCCGACGCCGCGCGTCCCCGTGAACAGATAGGCGTGGTGCAGCCGCTGCTGCGTGAGCGCATTCGCGAGCGCCTGCACCACGTGTTCCTGCCCGACCAGCGCATCGAAATTGGGCGGCCGGTACTTGCGGGCGAGGACGACGTAAGACATCGTTGGATTCTACGAGGCCGGTGATGCAGCCCCTCGCCCGGTGCGCACATCGGTCGGTCCCCCACGGGAACTGGGGCCGGCTTGGGGCGGCCCGGCGCTCGGCTCCGCTGGTGCCCTGACGCTGTCCGATAATCGACCATCGTCTACTGCTTCCGCCTCATGAAGACCACGACTCACAACGCCACCCTCAGCTACGAGCAGGCCGGCGTCGACTACGACCTGATCGACCCGCTCAAAGTCACTGCCCAGCGCGCGGCAGCCGCCACCGCGGGGCACCTCGCCGCGCACGGCTTCACCGAGGTCGCCGCATCGCGCGGCGAATCGGCGTATGTGGTCGACGTGGGCCCGTTCTACATCGCCAGCATCGTCGAATGCCTGGGCTCGAAGGCGCTGGTCGCCGACGAGATGCATGCACTGACCGGCAAGAGCTACTACGACGGCATCGCGCAAGACACGATCGCGATGGCGATCAACGACCTGATCACGGTCGGCGCGACGCCGCTGGTGGTGCAGGCCTACTGGGCCGCCGGCGGCTCCGACTGGTTCGCCGACGCGCAGCGCTCGCAAGCGCTGGTGGCCGGCTGGAAACGCGCCTGCGATGCCTGCAGCGTGGCCTGGGGCGGCGGCGAGACGCCCGCGCTGGCAGGTATCGTCGAGGCCGGCCGCATCGACCTCGCGGCCGCGTGCACCGGCCTCGTCAACCCGAAAGAGCGGCTCTCGGTCGGCGACAAGCTCGGCGCCGGCGACGCGATCGTGCTGCTCGCGTCCAGCGGCATTCACGCAAACGGCCTGAGCCTGGCGCGCAAGCTGGTCGAGCGGCTGCCGCAGGGCTACCTGACCGAGGTGTCACCGGGGCTGAGCTACGGCGACGCCCTGCTCGCGCCGACGGTTCTCTACTCGCCCGTCACCGAAGCGCTCTACAAGGCCGGCATCACGCCGCACTACTGCGCCAACATCACCGGCCACGGCTGGCGCAAGCTGCTGCGCCACCCGGCCGAGCACCGCTA
>JANMWQ010000640.1:0-2793 GCA_031394085.1 Rhizobacter sp.
CCGTTCACCAAGCTGCTCGAACTGGCCGGCGGCATGCGGCCGGGCCGCACACTGAAGGCGGTGATCCCGGGCGGTTCGTCGGCGCCGGTGCTGCCTGCGGCGATGATGGACGACCTGACGATGGACTACGACGCGATCGCCAAGGCCGGCTCGATGCTCGGCTCGGGCGCGGTCATCGTGATGGACGACACCCGCTGCATGGTCACGTGCTTGCGGCGCCTGAGCTACTTCTACATGCATGAGAGCTGCGGTCAGTGCACGCCGTGCCGCGAAGGCACGGGCTGGCTGTTCCGCATGGTCGACCGCATCGCGAAGGGCGAGGGCCGGATGGAAGACATCGACCTGTTGAACTCGGTCTCCGACAATATCCAGGGCCGCACGATTTGCGCGTTGGGCGACGCCGCGGCGATGCCGGTGCGCGCGATGATCAAGCACTTCCGCGACGAGTTCGTCCATCTGATCGAGCACAAGACGGCGAAGGTCGTGGCGGCTCGCCCCCATCCCGGCCTTCCCCCCGCAGGGGAAGGAGTGACCCGAGTCGCTGAGCAACTGAACTCATGATTGAAATCGAACTCGACGGCAAGAAGGTAGAGGTTCTCGAAGGCAGCATGATCATGCACGCCGCCGACAACGCCGGCACCTACATCCCGCACTTCTGCTACCACAAGAAACTGAGCATCGCGGCCAACTGCCGGATGTGCCTGGTCGACGTCGAGAAGGCGCCCAAGCCGATGCCGGCCTGCGCCACGCCGGTCACGCAGGGCATGATCGTGCGCACCAAGAGCCCGAAGGCGCTGCAGGCCCAGAAGGGCGTGATGGAGTTCCTGCTGATCAACCACCCGCTCGATTGCCCGATCTGCGACCAGGGCGGCGAGTGCCAGCTGCAAGATCTGGCGGTCGGCTACGGTGCTTCGAGCACACGCTACAGCGAAGAAAAGCGCGTCGTGTTCCACAAGAACGTCGGCCCGCTGATCTCGATGGAAGAGATGAGCCGCTGCATCCATTGCACCCGCTGCGTGCGCTTCGGCCAAGAGGTGGCCGGCGTGATGGAGCTCGGCATGATCCACCGCGGCGAGCACGCCGAGATCACCACGATCGTCGGCGACACGATCGACTCCGAACTCTCGGGCAACATGATCGATGTGTGCCCGGTCGGCGCGCTCACCAGCAAGCCGTTCCGCTACAGCGCCCGCACCTGGGAACTCTCGCGCCGCAAGAGCGTGAGCCCGCACGACAGCACGGGCGCGAACCTGATCGTGCAGGTCAAGAACAACGCGGTGATGCGTGTCGTGCCGCTCGAGGTTGAGGCCGTCAATGAATGCTGGATCGCTGACCGCGATCGGTTCTCGTACGAAGCGCTCAACGGCACCGAGCGCCTGACCGCACCGATGATCAAGCAGGGCGGCGCGTGGAAGTCGGTCGACTGGTCGACCGCGCTCGAATACGTGAGTCGCGGCCTGACGCAGATCTCGGTCGACCACGGCGCCCAGAGCATCGGCGCGATCGGCTCGGCGCACAGCACCGTCGAAGAGCTTCACCTGCTCGCGAAGCTGGTGCGCGGCCTGGGAAGCGACAACATCGACTTCCGCACGCGGCATGCCGACTTCGCCAACGTCGACGGCGCGGTCTCCGGCTCGCCTTCGGCTCGGTGGCTGGGCACGAGCATCGCTTCGCTGTCGAACCTGCAACGCGTGCTGGTCGTCGGCTCGTTCCTGCGCAAGGACCACCCGCTGTTCGCACAACGCATCCGCCAGGCCGCGCGCAAGGGCGCGAAGGTGCACAGCCTCAACGCCGCGCACGACGATTGGCTGATGACGATGGCCTCGACCACCTCGGTCGCACCGAGCGGCTGGGTGCAGGCGCTGGCCGACATCGGCACCGCCATCGGATCGGTCAACGGCGCGCAATCGCCGCTGGCCGGCACCGCGACCGACGAAGCCACAGCGATCGCCGCCTCGCTCGCGAGCGGTGAACGCAAGGCGATCCTGCTCGGCAACGCGGCTGCGCAGCATCCTGAGGCGAGCGCGCTGCTGTCGCTCGCGAACTGGATCGGCGCGCAGACCGGCGCGAGTGTCGGCTACCTCACCGAAGCCGCCAACACGGTCGGCGCACAACTCGTCGGCGCGGTGCCTGCGAACGGCGGCATGAACGCTGGCCAGATGCTCGCTGGCCCCGCACTCAAGGCCTGCCTGCTGCTGAACGTCGAGCCGGTGCTCGACGCCGCCAACGCGGCGGCCGCGAGCGCGGCGATGCGCTCCGCCGAGATGGTCGTCGTGATGAGCCCGTTCAAGAACGCCGCCCACGACGTCGCCGACGTGCTGCTGCCGATCGCGCCGTTCACCGAGACCTCGGGCAGCTTCGTCAATGCCGAGGGCCGCGTGCAGAGCTTCCACGGCGTCGTCAAGCCGCTCGGCGAAACGCGCCCGGCCTGGAAGGTGCTGCGCGTGCTTGGCAACCTGCTGGCGCTGGACGGCTTCGAGTTCGAAACCTCGGAAGATGTGCGAGCCGAGGCGCTCGGCGATGCCGCGACGATCGCCGCGCGGCTGAGCAACCACAGTGCTGCGGGTTTGAGCGCCGTCGCCGGTATCGACGGCCTGGAGCGGATCGCCGACGTGCCGATCTATGCCACCGATTCGCTGGTGCGCCGCGCGAGCTCGCTGCAGCTCACGGCCGATGCGCGCGCGCCGTTCGCGAGCCTGCCGCCAGCGCTCTGGTCGCAACTAGGTCTGGCCGACGGCGACAAGGTCCGCGTCTCGCAAGGCACTGCGCAATCCGTGCTGCCAGCGCGTGACG
>JANMWQ010000068.1:0-1755 GCA_031394085.1 Rhizobacter sp.
ATGCGCAGCGAGTCGAGGTCACGGGCGCGGATGAGCAGCACGAACAAGGACAGGTCGCCACCGAAGTTGAAGACGCCGGGCACGTCGGAAGTCATCACGTAGTGCTTGACCAGGCCGGGGTTCTCGGCGATGTCGCTGAAAACGCGCTGCAACTCGGCCATCGCCGCCAGGCTGTAGCACTGGATCGGCTTGACGCAGGTGCGCAGCCGCAACGCAGCCAGCTCCGCGCTCCATTCGAGCCGGATGTACTTGTACGGGCGCGTCATCAGTGTGGCGAGTGCCGCCGCCGCATCCGGCGTCATACCGACTCGAACACCCGTGTGAAGTGGTGGAAGTTCACCAGGGTCGACTCGACCACCGCCTCGCGCGCGTCGTCGTCGGTGATCGTGTTGAGGATCTTGCGCAGCGTGACCATGTGCTCGGCGTCCATCGTCGCGTGCGAGCTGATGAACGAGACGCCGCGGTCGCCCTCGAGCAGCAGCGATTCGCGGATCGCCGAGGAAAACGTGCCGCCGTAGACCGACGCGATCACCTCGAGCGCATACATCATGCCGAGCACCGAGCAGGGGTGGCGCCGATCGGCGGCCCAATAGTTGTAGCCGTTCAATGCCAGCGTGTTGATCGAGGCCGCGTGCGCGCGGGTGGCGGCCGGGTCGACGCCGACGGCCTCGAGGTCGTTCATCACCCACGCTTCATGCCCGGACTCCTCGTGCATGTGCTCGTAGAGAAAGTAGCGCACCTGGCGCTGCGCATCGGCCACACGGCTGGCCGCGGCGGCGCAGACCGGGTTGAAGTGCCAGACCACGTGGTACAGCTCGAGCAGCAGCTTGCGGTAGCGCTCGATGCCCATGCCGTGCGCGACGGCGTCGAGCACGACCGGGTTGGTCTCGAAGTCACGGCGCGCTTCGTCCGTGCGCATGACCAGATCAGCGAAAAAGGGCAGCATTCGAAGTTCCCAGAAAAGTTGTTTTGCGTTGTCAATGCATGTTTCAAGCCGACTCTAAGCGAGCCGCATCGACTTGAACATTGGCAAGCCTTACAGGTACCCCCGAGGCTGTCGCGCCAGCGGGTTCCTACAATCGGCCGCCATCCCCTCACTGCGAGCCGCGCCATGCCCGTCAACCTGCAAGCTCCCGACCCGAACAGCCTTCACCCCGTGCCCGGCGTCGAGCTCGGCATCGCGATGGCCGGCGTGCGCAAGGCCAATCGACGCGACCTGACGGTGGTGACGATCGCCGAGGGTTCGACCGTGGCCGGCGTGTTCACGCGCAACCGCTTTTGTGCCGCGCCGGTGCAACTGTGCCGCACCCACCTGGCCAGTGGCGCCGGCCCGCGCGCGATCGTCATCAACACCGGCAACGCCAACGCGGGCACCGGTGAAGACGGCCTGGCGCGCGCGCGGGCAACCTGCGTCGCGCTGGCGGGCCATCTCAAAGTCGCGCCCGAGCAGGTGCTGCCGTTCTCGACCGGCGTGATCATGGAGACCCTGCCGGTCGAGCGCATCGTCGCCGGCCTGCCGGCCGCGCTCGCCGACCTGGCCGCCGACCACTGGGGCGCTGCTGCCGAGGCGATCATGACGACCGACACGCTGCCCAAGGCTGCCTCGGTGCAGCTGCAGATCGGTGGCGAGACCGTCACGGTCACCGGCATCAGCAAAGGCGCCGGCATGATCCGGCCGAACATGGCGACGATGCTCGGCTTCGTCGCGACCGACGCGGCGATCGCGCCGGCGCTCGTGCAGGCGCTCGTGACCGA
>JANMWQ010000664.1:0-2631 GCA_031394085.1 Rhizobacter sp.
ACCCTTGTCGGCGATCGCCTCGAGCGTCTTGGCCAGATCGGCTTGCACGATCCGCTGGCCGACCTGAAAGGGCTCGCCGCGGTTCAAGAAGATCGCCGCAGTGGCGGGGTCTCGTTTGAAATCTTCGGTGGCGGTGGCGAACATGTCGATGTCGCCGGGGTCGAGCACGAAGCCGTCTTTCGCATACCTGATCGCTGGCGCGATCACGGTCGCGCGCTTCATCGTGCCGTACTTCTGCAGCGCGTACTCCAGGCCCGACACGGTGCCCGGCACGCCGACCGCGAGGTGACCGGTGGTGCTGGCGCCCTTGACGACGTTGCCGTCCTTGTCGAGGTACATGTCGGCCGTGGCGGCAAGCGGCGCTTTCTCGCGGAAGTCGAGAAAGGTCTTGCGGCCGTCGGCGAGCTGGATCGTCATGAAGCCGCCGCCGCCGATGTTACCGGCCGCCGGGTAGACCACGGCCAGCGCGTAGCCGACCGCGACCGCCGCGTCGACCGCGTTGCCGCCGTCTTTGAGCACATCGACACCGACGCGCGTGGCCAGGTGCTGGGCCGTGACGACCATGCCGTTTTCGGCCGCCACCGGCGGCTGCGACGCGGCGTGGACATTGGTGTTGCAAAGTGCGATGGCTGCAGCGAGCAGCGAGCGGGCCAGGAGATCGAGTTGCATGGCGGTGGGGGTCCTGAGTTCGGGTGCACGACGGCAGCGGCACACGCGCGCCCCGTCTTGCGCCCGACTATACGAACCGCCGGATTGGCATGCCGCCGCAGGCCCTGACCGCCTCGGCGCCATGAGGCGGAACGGGGCGCCCAAGCGCCCCGTTCCGGGTGTCAGCGACGCCGCGTCGGCGTCGGTCGGTCAGGCAGCCCTGTTCTTGCGGCGGCGCGCCACGGCGCCCAGCGCTGCCAAGCCCACCAGCATCAGCGCGTAGGTTTCGGGCTCGGGCACACCCGGCACGACGCCACCGCCGCCGGTCGCCGTGCCGGCCTTCAGCGACGCGACGAACACACCGCTGTCGAAGATCGAGTCGGACGTGTCGGCGATGCCGATCGCGATCGTGTGGCTGCCGTCGGAGTTGCCCGCACCCAAGATGCCAGTCACGGTGAAGACTTGCGTCAGGCCGTTGTACTCGATGCCGTACAGCCCACCACCGACGGGGTTGCTGATGAAGTTGGTCGGGTTGCCCGGGGTGTTCGAGATCAGGTCGCCGTTGCTGAACTTGGCGTAGTTCACGCCGTCGACGAAGAAGCCGAAGATGTCGGTCACGCTTTGGGTCGGAAACTCGTCGGTGCCGAACACGAACTGCGCCGAAACCGAGGTGATGCCGGCGCCGACGGTGAAGCTGAAGCCCAACCTGTTGGCGTCGAGGGTGGTCGAGGTGCCACCGGCGCTCGCGCTGAGGGCGCCGAGCTGTGCGTTCGCACCGCTGCCCGATTGGCCGGTAAAGTTGTTGACGGTGTTGGTCTTCGGCAGGTTCGCGTTGCCGGTCGTGAGAAAGATGCCGTTCGCCAGCGTCAGCGTCGGCGAAGAGCCCGACGAAGGCACCAGGTTGAAGCCCGTGTAGGTGGCCGACTGTTGGAACGACGTGGTGTTCGTGCCCTGGTAGGTGCCCGAACCCGCCACCACGTTGATGCCGCTGCCGGCTGCGAGCACGGCGTTCGTCAGCGTGTTGGCGATGCCGGTGGTGCTGTTGATGGTGCTAATGGTCTGCGCCGAGACGCCGCTGGACGCGAGTGCGACCAGCGTGCTGGCCGCGGTGGCGATCAACGTCTTGATCGTGATACTGGACTTGTTCATTTGGATGGCCCCCTGATGTTGAATGATCACCGTGATCGGCAACAACCGAATCACCGCACGGCGAAGACGCTCCCGAACGAAACGTGCTTCGCGGCGAGATTTTGCGCAGTGACAGGCCTCTGCCGCTCCCCCCGATCGGGGGCTCCCCCTAGGTTGCCGACCCGCGCTTGCACCCGGGCGCCAGATCAGCCGAACGGGGATGGATCGAACTCGCCAGCGAGCGCACGCCACACGCGCGGCGGCGTCAGCGGCATCTGGATCCGCTCGGCCTTGCGGCCGTGGCCGGCATGATCGAGCGCATCGATCACGGCGTTGACGACCGCCGGCGTGGCGCCGATCGTGCCGAGCTCACCGACGCCTTTCACGCCGAGCAGGTTGGTCGTGCACGGGATCGACGTGTCGAACTCGGTCTTGAACATGCTGCTTGCGATGTCGGCGCGCGGCATCGCGTAGTCCTGATAACTCGCGGTCAGGATCTGCCCGGATTCGGGGTCGTAGACGATCTGCTCGGTCAGCGCCTGGCCGATGCCCTGCACCGCGCCGCCTTCGATCTGCCCGGCGACGATGGCCGGGCTGATAACGCGGCCGATGTCGTTGACCGACGCGTACGCGACCACGTCGACATGCCCCGTGCCCGGGTCGATCTCGACCTCGCACACGTGGCAGCCGTTCGGCCAGGTCGGGCCGCCGACGGCGCTGGTCGAGTCGACAAAAATCAGCTGCTCGGGCTGCCGCGCGGCGAGTTCGAACAGGTCGATGCCGACATCGGTGCCGACGACCTTGAAGCGGCCTTCGAGGTACTCGATGTCGGCACTCGCGACTTCGAGAGCTTCG
>JANMWQ010000677.1:0-4215 GCA_031394085.1 Rhizobacter sp.
GCGATGTCGGCGCGCTTGTCGGTCACGGTCATCACCAGTGTCGAGACGAGGTTGAACGCGGCCACCGCGACGATCAGCGCGAGGATCAAAAACAGCATCTGCTTCTGGATCAGGACCGACTCGAACCACTGCCGGTTGGTCTGCGTCCAGTCGCGCACCGAGACATCGGGGCCGAGCGCCGCGGCGAGCCGGCGCGCCACTTGGGGCGCGCGGTCGCGCTCGATCAGCCGCAGCTGCAAACCCGCCACACCGGCCGCGCCGAACAGCGTTTGCGCATCGCCGCGCAGCATCAGCGCGAGGCTGCTGTCGTACTCGAAGTGCCCGGCTTCGAACGTGCCCGCCACGGTCAACGGAAGCAGGCGCGGCGCGCCACCGGGGCGGTCGGGCTGCGGCAGCACGATCGTGATGCTCTGACCGGGCATCACGCCGAGCCCCTTCGCGAGCGTCGCGCCGAGCAGCACTTGCGCCTCGCCCGGCCGGAGCTTCGCAAGCACGCCGCCGCGCAATCGGCGCACGAGGTCGGAGACCTCGGCTTCGCGTTCGGGGTCGATGCCGCGCACCTGCGCCGGGCGCAACTCCTCGCCACGGCCGATCAACGCCTGCGCAACCACGAACGGCGCTACGCCCTGCACGGCGGGGTCTTGCCGCACGCGCGCCTCGACCGCGGCCCAGTCGGGCAGCGATGCCGGGCTGGCGGCATAAATTTCAACGTGCGCAATGACCGCGAGCATGCGGTCGCGCACCTCTTTGCTGAAGCCGTTGACGACCGAGAGCACGACGATCAACGCCGCCACGCCGAGCGCGATGCCGAGCATCGACACGCCCGAAATGAACGAGATGAAGCCGTTGCCCGAGCCGCTGCGCGCTGCGCGCAAATAGCGCAGACCGATCTGGATCTCGAACGGCCAATTCATGCGATCGAGCCCGGGTTGGACCACGAGCCCGTGAGCTCTTTGCTTTGACTCCCTCTCCCCAGAGGAGCGAGGGGGCAAAACGCCCTTGACCCCGTTCGGGCTGAGCTTGTCGAAGCCATCTTGGCGCGCCACCAGTCCTTCGACGAGCTCAGGACGAATGGGACAGAGACGTTTCTCCGCGAACGCCGGGGACCGCCAGGGCCTTGAGATGCTCTCAAGCCCTCACTCATAACGCAGCGCCTGCGCCGGCTGCACGCGGCTGGCGCGCCAGCTCGGGTAGAGCGTGGCGATGAACGACAGCGCCAGCGAGATTGCGATCACCGGCACGATGTCGCCGCGTTGCGGGTCGCTCGGCATGCGGCTGATCAGGAACACGTTGCCGGGGAAGAAGCTGAAGCTCAGCAACTGCTCGATCGCCGGCACGATCACGTCGATGTTCAACGCCACGAGCAGCCCGAAGAGCACGCCCGCCGCGGTGCCGATCACGCCCGAGGCCGCGCCCTGGATCATGAAGACGCCCATCACCGAGCGCGGGCTCGCGCCGAGCGTGCGCAGGATCGCGATGTCGGCGCGCTTGTCGGTCACGGTCATCACCAGCATCGCCACGAGGTTGAATGCCGCGACCGCGACGATCAATGTGAGGATGATGAACATCAGCAGCTTCTCGACCTGCACCGCATCGAACCAGCTCGCGTTGCTGCGCGTCCAGTCGCGCACCTGCCAGCTCGGGCCGAGCGCGCCTTGCAAGCGCGCCGATACATCGCGCGCATCGTTCAGGTCGCGCAGGCGCAGTTGCAGCCCGGTTGGCCCGGCCACGCGCATCAGCCGCGCCGCATCGTCGATGTGGACCATCGCGAGGCCGTTGTCGTTCGGGTAGTGGCCCGAGTTGAAGACGCCGACGACATTGAGCGAGCGCATCCGCGGCACCACGCCGGCCGGCGTGACCTGCCCGCCGGGCAGCACGGCCGTGACCTTGTCGCCCTCGCTCACGCCGAGCGCACGCGCGAGTTCGATGCCGAGCACCACGTTCCATTCGCCCGGCACGAGACGCGCGAGCACCGTGTCTCTCAGGCGCGCCGCGACATCGGTCACGCGCGCTTCGTCGGCAGGCGAAATGCCGCGCAGGATCACGCCGCGCATCTCATCGCCGCGCGCCAGCAGCGCCTGGGTCGAGATGAACGGCGCCGCGCCGATCACCTGCGCGCCGGCCTTCGGCACCGCTTCGATCGTCGCGAGCGTCGCCTTCCAGTCGGGCAGTGCGTCGCCATCAGAAGTCGAGATCTCGATGTGCGGCACGGCCGCGAGCATCTGGCCCTGCACTTCCTTGCGAAAGCCGTTCATCACCGAGAGCACGATGATCAGCGCCGCCACGCCGAGCGCGATGCCGAGCATCGACACGCCCGAAATGAACGAGATGAACCCGTTGCGGCGCCCGGCCCGGCCCGCACGCGTGTACCGCCAGCCGATCTGCAGTTCATAGGGCCAGTTCATTGGGGCGCGATGCTACAGGAGGGGTGTGCGCGATCTGTTCGACAGCAAGGGCTTCCGCAGGCATGAACAACGGTGCCGCCCCGGTCGCGTCGCCACGGAGCCACGATGCTTCGGATGTCTCCGATGGCGGTGGGCCACAGGGCGAGCCGCTGTGATGAGTGACAGCTGACTGCCTCTGCCGCGCCCTCAAATTGCGCTTCGCGCTGCACGACCGCGAAACACCAACGCGATCACCGTCAGCAGGCTGAAGCCCGCTCCGGCGAGAAACGCCCATGCTGCGCCGAATTGCGACCACAGCGCTCCGGCGACGAGGCTGGCGATCAGCAACGCCACGCCGGCCACGAGGTTGAAGCACCCGAAGGCCGTGCCGCGCAGGTCGGCCGGCGCAGCATCTGCCACCATTCGCGCGAGCAGGCCCTGCGTCATCCCCATATGCAGGCCCCACAGCGCGACACCGGCCAATGTGCAGGCCCAATGCGCGCTGGCCGCGAGGGTCAGGTCGGCGGCGATCAGCAAGGCCATGCCGCATCCGAGCAGTCCGAAATGACCGACACGGTCGGACAACCGGCCCAGCGGATAGGCCGACAGTGCGTAGACCGCGTTCATCGCCACCATCACCAGTGGCACCAGCGCCAAAGACATCCCGCTTTGCATTGCGCGCAACACGAGGAACGCCTCGCTGAAGCGTGCCAGCGTGAAGACACCTCCGATGGCGACCACCCACCAGTACGTGCCATCGAGGCGCCGCAGCGAAACCCGCGAGATGGGATTCACGCCGCGCGCGATGGTGGGTGCCGCAGGTTCGTTGACGCCGAACAGCAACAGCAGCACCGCCAGCCCGCCCGGAATCACCGCGACCCAGAACACGGCACGAAAGTCGTTCGCCCACAGCAGCATCAGGCCAACCGCCAGCAAGGGTCCGACGAAAGCGCCGACCGTGTCGAGTGACTGCCGCAACCCGAAAGCTGCGCCGCGCAGATGCGCCGGCGCGAGATCGGCCACGAGGGCATCGCGCGGCGCCCCGCGGATGCCTTTGCCGAGCCGGTCGACCAGGCGCGCCGCAACGACCAAACCGATGCCGCCAGCCAGCGCGAACAAGGGCTTGCTGAGCGCTCCGAGCGCATAGCCGAAAACGGCCAGGCCTTTGCGGCGCCCGAGGTAGTCGCTCAAGGATCCCGAGAACACCTTGACGATCAGCGCCGTGCCTTCGGCCAGGCCCTCGATCAGCCCGACCACCAGCGCACTGGCGCCCAGCGTCGTGACCATGAACATCGGCAGCAGGCTGTGGATCATCTCGGAGGCGATGTCCATGAACATGCTGACGAAGCCCAGCACCCAGATGGCGCCGGGCAGGACTCGGTCAGAACGCAGCGTGGCGGGTTGCATCCGCGCGAGTCTACGGCGCGATGCGGCCGGATAATCATCGTGATGCACCTGCTGATCCCCTTCGCATCCGCCCAGTCCGATGCCGTCTTGCATGTGCTGAGCGACATCGCACTGCCGAACTTGTCGCAGTTGCTCGCGCGCCTCACGCTCACTCGGCGCGACGACGCAGACGCCCACACGTTCTCGCCCCCGCACGAACGCGCGCTCGCTGCCGCAGTGGCTTGGCAAGGCGCCGATGGCTGCTTGCCGTTCGCGGCGCAGGCGGTTGCGTGCGACGGCATCGAGGCCGGCGAGCTCGCGTGGGGCCTGATCACGCCGAGCCATTGGCATGTCGGGCGCAACCACGTGACGCTGGCCGACCCCGCGGCACTGGACCTGACCGACGCCGAATCGCGCGTCGCGTTGGAGGCGGTGCGCGAGATGT
>JANMWQ010000713.1:0-1723 GCA_031394085.1 Rhizobacter sp.
GTTGCCGACGACGCCGCGCTGCATCGCGAACACGCTGGTGGTGCGCAGCCAGTGCGCGTCTTTGACCGGCACGTCGACGAGGATGCGCGCGTTGCCGTCGGCGCCGAGCTCGATGCGGCGCACGCGGCCGATCGGAAAGCCCGCGAAGGTCAGGTCCATGCCCGCGGCCACGCCCTCGGAATCTTCGGCGATCAGCACCAGCCGCTGCGTGCTCTCGAACGCGCCGCGCGCGTAGCTGAGGTACAGGCCCGCACCGGTGACGAGCAGCAGCAACAGGAGTAACAGCAGCGTCGCCTTTGTCTCGAGGTGCGCGGGGGTCGGCGGTGGCTCGGCGGGTGTCGCTGTCGGTGGTGCGGTGGGTTCTTCCATCATCGGGTCAGTAGTAGTTGCCCATCAGCGAGACGACCTCGATCACGAGAATCGCCGCGAACAGCCGCACCAGGCTGTCGAGTTCGGGGCTCTGGCCGGCAACGCGCGCGCCGCGCAGGAACGCGGCGACCGGGATCAGCGCGACCGCGAACGCGAAGAACAGCGTCTTGAGCGCCAGGATCATCGTCACGCCGGGCTCGAAGATCTTGCCCATGCCGCGCGTGAAGCCGGCGAACGCGCCGAACGTGAAACCGTAGACCGCCGCATAGGTCAGCCCCATCGCGATCAGGCAGGCGACGGCCGCGAGCATCAGCACCGCGAAGATGCCGGCCACGACGCGCGGCATCAGCTCGTGGCGCAGCGGGTCGCCGCCGGCGCGGGCCTCCGCGCTCAGTGCACCGCGCGCCTGCAGGCGGATCAGTTCGGCGCCGCTCGGCACCGTGACCCGCAGCGCGACGAACAGTGCCGCCGTCAGCGGGATCAGCTCGAGCACCAGCACGCGGATCACCATCTCGAGCGCGTATTGCGAGAGGCCGTAGCTCAGCGCGGTGACGACGACGATGCGGATCAGCACCACGCTGATCACCGCCGACATCAGCGCGAACCCCGGCAGGATCGGCGCGGTGCCGAGGTAGAGCTGGCGCGCGAGCGCGGCGCGGTTGCCGGGGCTGTAGGTCGACGGCGAAAGCGCGAGCACCAGGATCAGCGCGCCGACCTTGACCACGTCCCACCAGCTCGCCGACCAGCCGGCCGACGCGCGCAAGCCGCTGCGGCCGAGCTCACCGAGGCTGCCCTGCAGCGAGCGCAGCGTGGAGGTCTGTTTCGGCATGCGCGGATCATAGGGCGCGCGAGGCTTGCCTTAGCATGCAGCGAACCCTCACGGAGCCCCCATGGCAGACGCAACATCCACCGGCAAATCGGGCAAGGTCGTGATCCGCAACATCGGGTTGCTGCTCTCGGGCGACATCGACAAACCCATCCTCGATGCCGACACGATTGTCGTGGAGGGCGGCGTGATCGTCGCGGTCGGTAAAGAGGCCGACCTCGACACCGACGAACCCGATCTGCTGATCGACGCGCGCCAGACCTGCGTGTGCCCCGGCCTGATCGACAGCCATGTGCACCCGGTGTTCGGCGACTGGACGCCGCGCCAGAACCAGCTCGGCTGGATCGAATCGACGCTGAACGGCGGCGTGACGACGATGATCTCGGCCGGCGAGGTGCACTTGCCCGGCCGCCCGAAAGACATCGTCGGCCTGAAGGCGCTGGCGATCACCGCGCAGCGCGCGTTCGACAACTTTCGCCCCGGCGGCGTGAAGGTGCTGGCCGGCGCGCCGATCGTCGAGAAGGGCAT
>JANMWQ010000727.1:0-2243 GCA_031394085.1 Rhizobacter sp.
TCGAAGCCGACCTCGTGCGTGCCCACGTGCTGATCACGCTCGCGCCCAAGCGCAGCGGCGCGATCGAGGTCGCGTTGCGCAAGATCGCCGAGGTGCGCGTGCTGCATTCGGTCAGCGGGCCGTTCGACCTGATTGCGATCGTCGCGGCCGCGTCGATCGGCGAACTCGACGCGCTGATCGACCGCATCGGCGGGCTCGACGGCGTCGAGCGCACGACCTCGGCGATCGTGCTGTCGACGCGGATTCAGCGCTAGGGGGCTCGGCACGTGCCGCAGAAGATTGCGTCGGGCAGCCCTCGATCGCCCCGAACGGATCGCCCCCGCTTTGATTGGCATCGATCAAGGCTTGGCCAATGCGTGCGTAGAGGCGCACCTTGTCGTTGATCGCCTTGCCCGCGACGCGAGGCTGATTCGCTCGCTGTCGCGCAAATGGTATTCGCCTGACAATGCGACGCGCGAAGGCTTCTTCGGCCGGCTGAAGACGGAGCTGTTCTATCCTCGGATTGAGCTAGCCACGACCATCGAGCAGTTCATTCAGGTGCTCGATTCCTGCATCGGCTGGTACGACGAAAAGCGCATCGCGGTCTCCCTCGGCTCTCCCCGTCCGCTCGAATACCGGGAGAGACTCGCAACGCTGGCATCACCCTATTCAGGATTTTGGCCGCACCCCGCGTGAAAATTGCCGGTCGCAACCTTCGGAGTGTTTTTAAATGCGTTGGATCCGCCTTCCTTTCTTTTCACCTTCGACACACCGCGCTCGGTTCGCTGCATTGGCGGGGGGCGCAGCCGCCTGCGGACTTTGGCTGACCGCCTGCTCTCCGAAGGCCGCCGAAGGCCCGGCACCCGCCGCCGCCGCGTTTGCCGGCGCTGCGGAGAGCCGCTCTGGTGCCGGCGACGGCATCGTGCTCGTGCGTGAGAAGCGCCATGATTTCCCCGATAAATTCGCCGCGACGATTCGCGAATCTCAGGCGCGGTGCTTCGAAGCCAAAGCGGTGGTCGCGAAGGCGCAGGGCTGGGCATTCGACCCCGCGGCCGAGCGCCTGACCGACCTTGAGATCGCGGCGCTCGACACCGAGCGCACCGAAGAGTATTTCAGCGGCAAGCGCTACGCGAAAATCATTACCGGCATGCACTATTTTCCTGCCTCGATGCAGCCCACGCGCGAGGGCACTTGCAAGCCCGTGCCCCAACCCTTCAAGTCGGCCGAGGTGCGCAACGACAGCGCATGCGAGCTGATGGTCATCGAGTACGACCCCGCGAACAAGACCGGCACGCGCCAGCGATTGAAGGGCGACTGCAGAAGCGCACCGGAGGCCCCTGTGCAAGCAGGTGACCTGGTGGTCGTGCCTGGCACGACTTCGCAATGCCAGTGGACGGCTCCGCCTGGCGGCAACGCTGCCCTGGCCAGACTGGCAGTGCCGGAATGCACGCTCGTGCCGTCGCCTATTCACGCCGGTACCGGCCGGCCACTGGTCGCGATTCGGAAGATGCCCGAATTTTTGCGCCAGTCGACGAAGGCACTGCCGGGTACGGAGGTCACCGACATGCAGAGCCTGGTCTCGACCGAGCAGGCGGTGGAAGTTGGCGTCGGGGTGCGTGTGCCAGCCGAAAAATTCGACTGGCCCGCGGACAGCCTTGGGTTTCCGCTGAGCGAATGACGCGCGGCGCACGCAACCCGACGAGGACGTGCGCCGGGTTCATTCGAGCCATGTTGCCTTGCTTCCTGCCGCGGCCGTGCGGTCACCACAAAAGCCTCCTCCGGCCCTAGGGCCTCGGCGCAGCGTCGGCTCGCGACGCAGCTTGTATGTCCGATGCCGCTCAGTTTCGGCCTCGCGAGATCGTTGGAGGTGGACGATTCGGTGCTGCGAGCTGGCGCAGCCTGCGCGACCCGGTCGACCGCGCGGCGTTCACCGTGCCGTTCCGGGCTTGGGCCGAGGGTGCGGGCCGCGTTCGCGATCGTCGTCGCGGCATAACTCTGTTTCACCCGGATTCAAGTCGTCGGCCGGCTCGCCGATATCTCCGACAAGCTCTGTGTGCCCATCGCACACGCACTCCCCATCCGATGAAAGCAGCCACCAGCAAGGAACTGATCGAAGTTGACGCCCTGTGCGTCGGTATGTTCGTGCACCTCGACATGAGCTGGATGTCGCATCCGTTTCCGCTCGGCAGCTTCAGAATCGCCAACGACGAGCAGATCGCGACGATTCGCTCGCTTGGCTTGCAACGCGTGCGCTGGAGCCCGAC
>JANMWQ010000739.1:0-8023 GCA_031394085.1 Rhizobacter sp.
CATCCACACCACGCGCGACTGGATCGTGCGCAACTCGCCGGTGCCGATCGGCACGGTGCCGATCTACCAGGCGCTGGAGAAGGTCGGCGGCGTGGCCGAAGACCTCACCTGGGCGATCTTCCGCGACACGCTGATCGAGCAGGCCGAGCAGGGAGTGGACTACTTCACCATCCATGCCGGCGTGCGGTTGGCCTTCATCCACCTCACCGCGCAGCGCCGCACCGGCATCGTCTCGCGCGGCGGTTCGATCATGGCCAAGTGGTGCATCTCGCACCACAAGGAGAGCTTTCTCTACACCCACTTCGAAGACATCTGCGACATCATGAAGGCCTACGACGTGAGCTTCTCGCTCGGCGACGGCCTGCGCCCCGGCTCGGGCGCCGACGCCAACGACGAAGCTCAGTTCGCCGAACTGCGCACGCTCGGCGAACTGACGAAGACGGCCTGGAAGCACGACGTGCAGACCATGATCGAAGGCCCGGGCCACGTGCCGATGCACCTGATCCAGGCCAACATGGCCGAGCAGCTCGAGCACTGCCATGAAGCGCCGTTCTACACGCTCGGGCCGCTGACGATCGACATCGCGCCGGGCTACGACCACATCTCGAGCGCCATCGGCGCAGCGATGATCGGCTGGTTCGGCACCGCGATGCTGTGCTACGTGACGCCGAAAGAGCACCTCGGCCTGCCCGACCGAGACGACGTGAAGGCCGGCATCGTCGCGTACAAGATCGCCGCGCATGCGGCCGACGTGGCGAAGGGTCACCCGGGAGCGCGGGCACGTGACGACGCGCTCTCGAAGGCGCGCTTCGAGTTCCGCTGGCACGACCAGTTCAACCTGAGCCTGGACCCCGACACCGCACGCGACTTCCACGACCAAACGCTGCCCAAGGATTCGAGCAAGGAGGCGCACTTCTGCTCGATGTGCGGGCCCAAGTTCTGCTCGATGAAGATCACGCAGGAGGTGCGCGAGTACGCCGCCGCGCAGGGCCTGAGCGACGAGGCAGCGCTGGTGCAGGGACTGGCCGCGAAATCCGAAGAGTTCAAGCGCGCGGGCAGCGAAATCTACATCCCGATCCAGCCCGCCCGCGGCGAGAGCCACTGAAAGATGGCGGCGCAGCACATCGGCATCGCGGGCGCGGGCTTGCTGGGCCGGCTGCTGGCATGGCGTTTGTCGACTGACGGGCACGCCGTGACGGTGTTCGATCCGGCGAGTGGCCCGCTCGACCGCGGACAGGCCGCCGGCTGGACGGCGGCCGGCATGCTCAGCCCTTGGGCCGAGCTCGAATCCGCAGACGCCCACGTCGCGACCCTCGGCCTGCGCTCGATCGCCTTGTGGGCCGATGCGGTGGGCCGGCTGCCGTTGCCGGTGCACTTCCGGCGCAACGGCAGCCTGCTGCTGGCGCACCGCAGCGACCTCGGGGCAGCACAACGGCTGGTCAATGTTCTGCGGTCCCGGATGCCACCTGGCCATGCGCCGCGTGCGCTGACGGCCGAGGAGCTGCGCGAGCTCGAACCGGCCGTGCATGGCCCGACCCACGCCTGGATGCTCGACGGCGAAGGCCATGTCCACAGCGTGCAGGCGATGCTGGCACTTGCCGACGCCGCCACGCGCAGTGGCGCGCGCTGGCGCTGGGGGACGACCGTGCACGATCTCGCACCCGGGCGCATCGACGGCGAGCGTTTCGATGCGGTGTTCGACGTGCGCGGTGTCGGCGCGCGGGCCGATCTGCCGGTGCGCGGGGTGCGGGGCGAGCTCCTGTGGCTGCACTCGCCGGGCCTCTCGCTGCACCGCCCGCTGCGCCTGCTGCACCCTCGCTCGCGGGTCTACCTCGTGCCCCGGCCGGACGACATCGTCGTCGTCGGCGCGAGCGAGATCGAGTCCGAGGACCGTTCGCCGATCTCGGTGCGCAGCCTGCTGGGCCTGCTCAGCGCAGCACACAGCGTACTGCCCGAACTCGCCGAAGCGCGCCTCGTGCACACCGAGACCAACCTGCGGCCCGCCCTGCCCGACAACCTGCCTCTCGTCGAGCAACGGCCTGGGCTCACCCGCATCAACGGCTTGTTTCGCCACGGCTGGCTGATCGCACCGGCGCTGGTCGAAGACGCGTTGCGGCAGGCGGGTCTGGAACCGGTGCCGGCAGCACGACAAGGTCTTGCGGCATGAGTGACCAAGATGACACGTCCGCTCTGATGCTCAGCCTCGTTGTCAACGGACAGGCGCGAACGGTTGTCGCGTTCAGCACACTGGCCGACCTCATCGGCGAACTGGGTCATGCGCCCGAGGGCATCGCCACCGCACTGAACAGCGAGTTCGTTGCGCGCAGCCGGCGCGCGGACTGCGTGCTGCGCGACGGCGACAGCGTCACCTGTTTCCAGGCCATCGTCGGCGGCTGAGATGCACGACAGCGCCGACCCCTTCATCCTGGCCGACCTGCCGCTGCGCAGCCGCTTCCTGCTCGGCACGGCAGGCTACCCCTCGCCGCAGGTGCTTCGCGAAGCGATCGCGACTTCGGGGGCGCAGGTCGTGACGGTCGGACTGAAGCGCCAGCTCGCCGCCGGCAGCACCGACAACGGCTTCATCGAGATCATCCGCGCCAGCGGCGCGCAGCTGCTGCCCAACACCGCCGGCTGCCGCACCGCGCGCGAGGCCATCGCGCTCACGCACATGGCGCGCGAGCTGCTCGGCACGCACTGGATCAAGCTGGAAGTGGTGGGCGATGAGCACACGCTGCAGCCCGATCCGTGGGAGCTGACCCTGGCGGCCAAGCAACTCGTCGACGACGGCTTCGAGGTGTTCCCGTATTGCACCGACGACCTCGTGAGCGCGCAGCGCCTCGTCGATGTCGGCTGCCGGATCCTGATGCCGTGGGGGGCGCCGATCGGCTCGGGCCAGGGGCTGCTCAACCCGTGGGCGCTGCGCACGCTGCGCGCGCGACTGCCTGGGCTGACGCTGATCGTCGACGCCGGCATCGGCGCGCCCTCGCACGCCGTGCAGGCGATGGAACTCGGATTCGACGCGGTGCTGCTGAACTCGGCGGTCGCACAGGCCGCCGACCCGGTCGGCATGGCGCGCGCGTTCGGGCTGGCGATCGAAGCCGGGCGGCTCGGGCATCGCGCCGGGCTGCTGGCGCCGCAGGGCATGGCCGTCGCCTCCACCCCGGTCAGCGGCCGGCCGTTCGATCTGTGATGTCCGACAACGAACCCACCGAGCGCGACGCGGCCCGTCCGGTGGTGTGGAGCATCGCCGGTTCCGACAGCGGCGCCGGAGCCGGACTGCAGGCCGACCTGCGCGCCTTCGATACGTTCGAGGTGCACGGCTGCACGGCGGTGGCGGCGATCACGGCGCAGAACTCGGTCGGAGTGAGCCGCGTCGAGCCGGTGGCGACGGACCTGCTCGATGCGCAGCTGGCAGCGCTCGCGAGCGATCTGCTGCCCCGCGCGATCAAGACCGGCCTGCTCGGCACGCCCGCCAACGTTCAATGCGTCGCCGCCTGGGTCGACCGGCTGCGCCGCGATGCGCCGGTCGCGCTCGTCATCGACCCGGTCTGGCGAGCCAGCACTGGCGCCGGCCTCGCAAGCTCGGCCTTGCGACATGCGCTGCTGCACGAACTGCTGCCGCGCGCCACCGTCATCACGCCGAACCGCGCCGAGGCGGCCTGGTTGCTGGGTTTGGACGTGGCTGCGCTCGCGGGCGCCGCAGCGGTGGAGCAGGCTGGCGCAGCGCTGCGAGCATTCGGGCCAGCCGCGGTGGTCATCACGGGTGGTGATGCCGGTGGTCTGCGATCGCTCGACTGGATCGACACGCCCGAGGCGCGGGGCTGGCTGTCGCTGCCGCGGGTTACGACGCCGCACCACCACGGCAGCGGCTGCGTTTTCGCGGCCTCGATGGCCGCTGCGCTGGCGCTCGATTTCTGCGCCGCCGATGCAGCGGTGCTCGCCAAGATGAGCACTGCGCAGGCGCTGCGGTCGGCACTTCCGGCCGGGTGCGGCGCAGGCCCGGTGCGGCCGCAGCGTGGCTTCGGCCTGCACCCCGAACTGCTGCCTGCGCTGCACGCGACTGCAGCTGCCGCAGACACCGTCACAGCGGGCTTCGCCGACCTCGCCGACCGACGCATCGGGCTGTACGCCGTGGTCGACAGCGCCCAGTGGGTAGAGCGTGCGCTCGAGGCCGGGGTTCGCACGGTGCAGTTGCGCATCAAGCAAGGCGCGCACCGCGTGCTGTCCGCCGAAGTGCTGCGCAGCGTGCAGGCGGCGCGGCGCGTGGGGGCGCAGTTGTTCATCAACGACCACTGGCAACTCGCGATCGCGCACGGCGCATACGGCGTGCACCTTGGCCAGGAGGATCTGCTCACCGCCGACCTGGTCGCGTTGCGCGACGCCGGCCTGCGCGTCGGCCTGAGCACCCACAGCTACTGGGAGGTGTGCCGCGCCCACGCCTGGGCGCCAAGCTACATCGCCTGCGGTCCGATCCACGCCACCACCACGAAAGACATGCCGTGGCGGCCCCAAGGGCCGGGCAACCTGGCGTATTGGTGCCGGGTGCTGCGCGAGCCCGTGGTGGCGATCGCCGGCATGGATGCGGCGCGCAGTTCAGAGGCGATGCGTTGTGGGGCGGCCGGCGTGGCGGTGCTGCGCGGCATCGCGCAGGTGGACAACCCCGAGCGGGCGATCCAAGGCTTGCAGTCGGCCATTGCTTCGGGTGAGTCGGCTGCGAGGTTTGCCGTGCCGGAACTCGCTCGCAGCTCCTTCACCACCGAGCGTCAGCCGGGGAAACCGGAGCGCTGATCGGGGCCGTCCCGGACGCGTCTTTAAAAGGCCCCTCGACGCCGGGTCGGCCAGCTCAGCGCACCGGCACGCCGGGCAGCACGCACAGCATCTCGTACAACAGATTTGCGCCGAGCAGCGCGGTGTTGCCCGACAGGTCGTAGGGCGGTGCGACCTCGACCAAGTCACCGCCGACCACGTTCAGCCCGCGGCAACCGCGGATCACCTCCAGCCCCTGCGGCACGCTCAGGCCGCCGATCTCGGGCGTGCCGGTGCCACCGGCGAACGACGGATCGAGCCCGTCGATGTCGAAGCTGATGTAGACCGGCGTCGACGGGCCGATGCGCTCACGCACTTGCGCCATCAAAGGCGCCAGCGACTGGTACCAGACCTCGTGCGCCGGCACGATCGTGAAGCCCTGGCGCCGCGGCCAGTCGAAATCGTCGGCGGCGTAGCCGGTGCCGCGCAGGCCGATCTGCCAGACCTTGTCGCACTGCAGCAGGCCCTCCTCGACGGCGCGTCGAAACGGCGTGCCGTGCGCGATGGGCTCGCCGAACATCTCGTCGTTCACGTCGGCGTGGGCGTCCACGTGAACCAGCGCGACCGGCCCGTGGCGCTTGTGGAGGGCGCGCAGGATCGGCAGCGCGATCGTGTGGTCGCCGCCCATCGTCAGCGGCTTGCAGCCGGCGGCGAGCACCGCGTCGTAGAAGGACGTGATGAGGTCGATCGACTTCGCGATCGAGTAGGTGTTGACCGGCACGTCGCCGAGGTCGGCGACCTGCAGCGCGTCGAACGGCGCGGCGCCGGTGGCCATGTTGTAGGGCCGCAGCAGCGCCGACTCGGCGCGAATCTGGCGCGGACCGAAGCGCGCGCCGGGGCGATGCGAGGTGCCGATGTCGAGCGGCACGCCGATGAACGCGGCATCGAGGCCGATCGGTGACGTGGCGGCCGGCAGCCGCATCATCGTGCCGGGGCCGGCGAAGCGCGGCATCGCGTTGCCGCTCAGGGGCTGGTTCTTCGTGCTCATCGCGCCATTCTCATCGCTGCAGGCTCAACGCCGCCGCCCACGCAACCATTCGAGCACCAGCAGCAAGCTGGTCGTGAACAGGATCAGCAGCGTCGCGACCGCAGCGATGGTCGGCGAGATGTTCTCGCGGATGCCGTTGAACATCTGGCGCGGCAGCGTCAGCTGCTCCGGGCCGGCCAGGAACAGCGCGACGACGACCTCGTCGAACGAGGTTGCGAACGCGAACAGTGCGCCCGAGATCACGCCCGGCGCGATCACCGGCAGCGTGACGCGGAAAAAAGTCTCGAGCGGGCTCGCGCCCAGGCCCAGGCTCGCGCGCACGAGGTTGTGGTCGAAGCCCTGCAAGGTGGCCAGCACGGTGGTGAGCACGAACGGCGCGCCGAGTGCCGCATGCACGAGGATCAGTGCGGTGTAGGTGTCGCCGAGGCCGAGGTTGGCGAAGAACAGGTAGGTGCCGACGCCGACGACGACGATCGGCACGACCATCGGCGCGATCAGCACACTCATCAGCAAGCCCTTGAACGCGAACTGCGTGCGTGCGAGGCCCACCGCCGCCATCGTGCCGAGCACGGTGGCGATCAAGGTGGCGAGCGGCGCGACGATGAAGCTGTTCTTCGCGGCGCGGCCCCACTCGGCCGACGAGAACAGGTTGTGATACCACTTCAGCGACCACGCCGGGATCGGGTAGACGAGAAACGAGCTGTCGCTGAACGACAGCGGGATGATCACGAGAATCGGCAGCAGCAGGAAGCCGAGCACGCCGATGCACACGACGCGCAAGGCGTACCAGCCGAGCTTGTCGAGCGGCGTGGCATACGCCGGAAAGGTCGGCAGGAACCTGGCAAGTGCGCTCATCCCAGGCTCAGCTCCGAATTCGTCACGCGCCGGTAGATGCCGTACAGCACCAGCGTCGCGCCGAGCAGCAGCGCACCCAGCGCACAGGCCATGCCCCAGTTGACGTTCACGTTGGTGTACTGCGCGATGTAGTAGCTCAGCATCTGGTCGTCCGGCCCGCCGAGCAGCGCCGGCGTGACGTAGTAGCCGATGCTCAGGATGAAGACGAGCAGCGCGCCGGCGCCGATGCCGGCATAGGTCTGCGGCACGTAGACGCGGAAGAACGCGGCCAGCGGCGGGCTGCCGAGCGACACGGCCGCGCGCAGGTAGGTCGGCGGCACGCCCTGCATCACGCTGTACAGCGGCAGGATCATGAACGGCAGCAGGATGTGCACCATCGCGATGACGACGCCGGTGCGGTTGAACAGCAACGCGAGCGGCTGGGAGATGACGTGCAGGTCCTGCAGCGCGTGGTTCACGAGACCTTCGGATTGCAGCAGCACGATCCACGCG
This sequence comes from Rhizobacter sp., assembly GCA_031394085.1. GTDB lineage: Bacteria > Pseudomonadota > Gammaproteobacteria > Burkholderiales > Burkholderiaceae_C > LMDS01. The sequence continues at coordinate 7,142 of JANMWQ010000739.1, forward strand.
GCCACGCGCACCAGGATCGAGGTCCAGAACGGCACCAGCACCAGGATCATCAACACGTTGGCGCGGCGCACGCTCAGCGTCGTCAGCCAGTAGGCGAGCGGGTAGGCGAGCAGCAGGCACCACAGCGTCACGACGCCGCTGATCTCGAAGGTGCGCACGAGGATGCGGCCGAACGCGCGCTGCTCCGGCTCGACGCGTTCGATCGCGCCTTTGGCGTCACGCCTGAGGTCGACCGAGGCCAACAGGTAGTCGGGCGTCCAACGCGAGCCGTTCTTCGCAATCGCCTGCCAGTACGGCGGCTCGCCCCAGCGCGGGTCGAGCGCGAGCAGCGCGGCCCGGAGCTCGGCGGCCGAACTCGTCGGCGTGGTCTGCGGCAACGGCAGCGCCCTGTAGGTCGACATCACCAGCGAGCGCGCGCCCGGCACCTCGCTGTTCAGGCGACGCGCGAGCGAGCCGGCGTCAGTGCTGTCGGGCAGGTTGGCGAGGTCTCGCGTCAGCGACGCATAGGCTTCGGCCGGCGGCGTGCCTTCGCGGTTCCAGCCCTGCAACGCCGCGGCTGTGCGCGGCAGCGCGTTCGCGACCTCGGGGTTCTCGATCGCACGCTTGAGCAACACGGCGATCGGCACCAGAAAGGTCAGCGCCAGGAACAGCAGCAGCGGCAGCGTCAGCGAGAACGCGCGCCACTGGCGCTTCTTCTCCGCGCGGGCGAGCGACTGGCGCAGCGCGCGCGGGTCGAGGGCGCCGGGCAGCGAGGGAGCGAGGATGGAACTCATGTCAGGTGCACTGCGGTTTTTCGATCGTCTGCTTGCGACCCGATGCTGCCGTGCACATTCCGCGTCGGCGCGGGCCACGGACGCCGGGTGGCCGCCGGCGCTCCTGTCC
>JANMWQ010000757.1:0-1626 GCA_031394085.1 Rhizobacter sp.
TTGCCCTGCCCCACCGGTCAGCCGCATCACGATCACCGCGACCGCGATGCAGTGCAGCACGCCGAAGCTGATGTAGCTGCGCGGGAACATCCACATCGAGCCGAGCGTGACGAGCACGGCGCAACCGGCCACCTGCGCCCAGCGCCGCCAAAACCGTGGCCAGGGCTGGTTCTGGTCGAGCGCGATCGCCTGGCCGACACCAGCGCAGAACAGGAACAGGCTGACGATGCAGGTGCGCTGCCACGTCCACACCGGATCGTTGTGGAAGTTCTGTCGGATGAACCCGAAGTAGTTCAGGTCGAAGCAGAAATGAAAGATCGCCATCCACAAAATAGCGACGGCGCGCAGCGCGTCGAGGCGGTCGAAGCGATGGCGGGTTTTCGTCTTGTCGAAGGCAGTTGAAGTCACGCCGAGACGATAGCGCACGGGCGTCATCGGCCGAATGGCGGAAGGCGCGGCCCGCGCTATCGTGCGGCGCATGCAACCTGCTCCCTTTACCCGCAACGCCCTGCCCGTCGGCACGCAGCTGCGCGAATGGCGCCAGCGGCGCCGCCTGAGCCAGCTCGACCTGTCGGTGGATGCCGAGGTCTCGACGCGGCACCTGAGCTTTGTCGAGACCGGCCGCGCGATGCCGAGCCGCGAGATGGTGTTGCGCTTGGCCGACCGGCTCGAGGTGCCGCTGCGCGACCGCAACCGCCTGCTCGCGGCCGCCGGCTTCGCGCCGATGTACGCCGAGCGCCCGCTCGACGACCCGGCGCTGGCCGCAGCGCGCGCGGCCGTCGAGCAGATCCTGAAGGCGCACGAGCCCTTTCCTGCGCTGGCGGTCGACCGGCACTGGAACCTGCTGTTCCACAACGCCGCGGCCGGAGCTCTGCTGCAGATGGGCATCGCGCCCGAATTGCTGCAGCCGCCGGTCAACGTGCTGCGCATCAGCCTGCACCCACAGGGCCTCGCGCCGCGCATCGCCAACTTCGCGCAGTGGCGCACGCACCTCTTCGAGCGCCTGCATCATCAAATCGGGTTGACGGCCGACCGGGTACTCGTCGCACTCGCCGACGAGCTCGCTGGCTACCCCGCGCCGCCGCACGACGGCATGGCCGCGTTCACGCCGAACGCCTCGATCGTCGTGCCGCTGGTGCTGGTGACGCCGCTCGGCCAGCTTTCGTTCATCAGCACGATGACGGTGTTCGGCACGCCGACGGAAATCACGCTGTCGGAACTGGCGCTGGAGACCTTCTTTCCGGCCGATGCCGCAACCGCGCAGGCGCTGCGCCTCGCCGCCGAGGCCCGCGAGGTCAGCTGACCGAATCGGTCGCGAGGCCCACGCCCGATGCAAGCGCCGCGGCGCGCAGTGGCCCGTCGCCGGTGGCCACCGGCAACTGAAGCCGCAGCGCCAGTTCGAGGTAAGCCGCGTCGTAGCTGCTGAGGCCGAAGCGCAGTGCGAGGCCAAGAATTTCGCTCGCCGGCACCGGCCGCCGGTCGACATCGATCGGCAGCGACACGATCTGCGCGATCACCCGCTGCGCCGATTCGGCCGTCATGCGTTGACGCAAGCACGCGGTGCGCAACACGTTGGTGAACTCCAGCTCCCACAGCGCCGGCACGGCAGCGCGGTCGTCTCGCAAG
>JANMWQ010000763.1:0-2185 GCA_031394085.1 Rhizobacter sp.
TACGACGCGAGCTTCGCGCGGCTGCTCGACGCCGCGGGTGTCGACGTGCTGCTGGTCGGCGATTCGCTCGGCATGGTGCTGCAGGGCCACGCGAGCACGCTGCCTGTCGGGCTCGACGAGATGGCGTACCACACGCAGTGCGTGGCGCGTGGCAACGGCCACGCGTGGATCGTCGCCGACCTGCCGTTCGGCAGCTACCACGCGGGCATCGACCAGGCCATGCGCAGCGCCGCGTTGCTGATGCAGCGCGGCGCGCACATGGTCAAGCTCGAAGGCGGCGGCTGGACCGTTGATGCGGTGCGGTTCCTCGCCGAGCGCGGCGTGCCGGTTTGCGCGCACCTCGGGCTCACGCCGCAGTCGGTGCACGCGCTCGGCGGCTACCGCGTGCAGGGCCGCGATGCGCAGGCTGCGCAAACCTTGCTGCGCCACGGCTGCGAATTGGCCGATGCCGGTGCAGCGATGTTGGTGGTCGAGCTGGTGCCGAGCGCACTCGGTGCCGAGCTCACCGAGGCGTTGCCGATCCCCGTCATCGGCATCGGCGCCGGCGCTCGCTGCAGCGGCCAGGTGCTGGTGCTGCACGACATGCTGGGTATCACGCACGGGCCGGTGCCGCGCTTCGTGCGTGACTTCATGGCCGAAGGCGGCAGCGTCGAGGCGGCGCTGCGTTGCTACGTGGCGTCGGTGAAGGACGGCAGCTTCCCCGACGAAGCGGTTCACAGCTACTGACCCGAACGCACTCACGCATCCGTGCAGATCGTCAACTCCATCACCGACCTGCGCCAAGCGCTGGCCGGCGCTGCCTCGACCTTCGTCCCGACGATGGGCAACCTGCATGCGGGCCACCTCTCGTTGGTCGCGCTGGCGCTTGACTCGGCACGGGCGCGCGGTGCGCCGGTGGTCGCGAGCATCTTCGTGAACCGGCTGCAGTTCGCGCCGCACGAAGATTTCGACACCTACCCGCGCACCTTCGCGCGCGACTGCGAGATGCTGCGCGCCGCCGGCTGCGACATTGTGTTCGCGCCCAATGAGGCGCAGCTCTACCCGCAACCCCAGCGCTGCACGGTGGCGCCGACGCCCGAACTGGCCGACACGCTGGAAGGGCACTTTCGGCCCGGGTTCTTCACCGGCGTGTGCACCGTCGTGCTCAAGCTCTTCAACTGCGTGCAGCCGCACGCCGCGGTGTTCGGCAAGAAGGACTACCAACAGTTGGCCGTGATCCGCGACATGGTGCAGCAGCTCGCGCTGCCGGTCGAGATCGTGGCCGGCGAAACCACGCGTGCCGCCGACGGCCTGGCGCTGTCGTCGCGCAACGGCTACCTCGACGCGGCGCAGCGCGCCGAGGCGGTCAACCTGTCGCGCGAGCTGCATGGCATTGCCGAGGCGCTCCAAGGTGGCCGGCGCGACTGGCCGGCGCTCGAGCAGGCCGCGATGCGCGGACTTGCCGCGCGCGGCTGGCAGCCCGACTACGTGGCGATCCGTCGCCGCGCCGATCTGGCACTGCCGTCGAACGGCGACGCGCTGGTGGTGCTCGCCGCGGCGCGGCTCGGTGCCACGCGGTTGATCGACAACCTCGAAGTCGACGCTCGGTTGGTCGCCAAGCCATGACCACGAGCGACGCAGCGTTGCCCGTGGTCGTCGTCGGCGCCGGCCTGGCGGGGCTGTGCACCGCGCTTCACCTGGCCGACACGCGCCGTGTCGTCGTGCTGGCCAAGCGTGGCCGCCACGAAGGCGCGACCGCGTGGGCACAGGGCGGCATCGTCGGCGTGCTCGGTGCCGACGACAGCGTCGACGCGCACGTCCACGACACGCAGCAGGCCGGCGCCGGGTTGGTCGACGAGCACGCCGCGCGCTTCGTTTCGCAAAACAGTGCGGCGGCGATCGAGTGGCTGGTGGCGCAGGGTGTGCCGTTCACCGAAGACGCGACCGGCCCGTTGCGCCTGCACCTCACGCGCGAAGGCGGGCACGGTGTGCGCCGCATCGCGCACGCGCTCGACGCCACCGGCAAGGCGATCCACGACGCGCTGCTCGCGCGCGTGGCCGCGCACCCGAACATCGAGCTGCGTGAGCACGCGATGGCGATCGACTTGATCACCTCGCGCCACCTCGCGCACGGCGAGCCGGCGCGTTGCCACGGCGTCTACGCGCTCGACATCGCCAGCGGCCGGGTCGACACGCTGGCGGCCGC
>JANMWQ010000787.1:0-5856 GCA_031394085.1 Rhizobacter sp.
CGCGATCACCTCGCCGATGCCGCCGGCGCGCATGACTTCGCCGATCGCGACCGGTGCGATGTAGCTCTTGCCGTCGTTCATCCAGCCGCGCATCGCGGGGTCGAGCGAGATCGCGAGCGTCTTGACGAGCACGCCGCCCTCCACGGGCTCGGCGACCGGCTCGGTCGTGAAGTCCCAGCCGTCGCGTGTCGGCAGGCCGTTGGGGCGGGCTTTGAGGCGGACCTGGTGATTGGTGAGCGAGGTGAGTGCGGTCATCTTGTTGTCTCCGAAGGAAGGGAGCGCCGATGGTAGAGCGCAGCGTGACGCGGTCGAGTCACAGACGCGACGGAAAGTACAGACGAAAAAAAACCGCGGAGTTGCCGCGGTTTCTTGTTTGCGGGGCTTGCGCCCTGCGGGTTTACAGCACGCGAATGTTCGCGGCTTGCAGACCCTTCTGGCCTTGCTTGACTTCGAATTCGACGCGCTGGTTTTCCAGCAAGGTCTTGAAGCCGGAGCCGGTGATGTCGCGGAAGTGTGCGAACAGGTCAGCGCCGCCCGCGTCTTGAGCGATGAAGCCGAAGCCCTTGCTCTCGTTGAACCACTTCACGGTACCGGTTTGAGTCGGGGTCGTCATGGACGTCTATCCTATCTATTTTCGAATAATGCGCAGCACATGCGACGCATGCAGCGACACTCAAGACACGATCAGGGGGATTTCTATCGACGGCCGCTGCGAGAACCACAACGGCAAGGGAAGAATCTCTAACAATCTTGCGTACAACTGTGGAGCGAAATGTACACGAATCCTCGCCGGGGTGTGCTCAAGCCCACTGACCCCTGAATGCTACCGCGCGCGCTGTGGTTCGGAATCGACACGAAGCCATCACGCGGGCATCACACGAGGGTCGGCAAATGGACTGGAAACACCAAGGCGTGCGGGTCGTCGGCGCCGATCGGCTCGATGCCAACACCGCGCAAACGCCCGGCATGGACCGCAAGGCCGCGATCAATTTCGCACGTGTCGGCGCGCAAAAACTCTGGGCTGGCACCGTGCACATCCATCCCGGCGCGAAGACCGGCGCCCACCACCACGGCGCGCTCGAAAGCGTGATCTACGTCGTCAAGGGCCGCGCGCGCATGCGCTGGGGCGATGCGCTCGAGTTCACCGCCGAAGCCGGCCCCGGCGACTTCATCTACGTGCCGCCGTTCGTGCCGCACCAAGAAATCAACGCGAGCGCGACCGAGGTGCTCGAATGCGTGCTGGTGCGCAGCGACGGCGAGGCGGTCGCGGTCAACCTCGACATCGCGCCGATCGAGCCGCCCGAGTCGGTGCGCTGGATCGATCCGACCCACCCGCAAGGCTGACCAACGCGAGCGCCGCCGCAGCGCGCCCGTTCGCCAACGTGTCGCGACGGCTCAGCGCAACGTGATCCGCGTGGCAGCGAGTTGCGTGCCGTTCGCCGAGAGCTTGCCGCGCACCTCGACGCTGACGCCGCCCGCCAGGTTGGCGGCCGTGCCGTTCTTGAACTCGGTGGTCGCGCCTGAATAGACCACCGTGACACCGCGCACCACGAAACTCGATGCCGCCGGGTTCAGTGATGCGACGCTGCCGCGGAGCTCGAAGTCCTGCCCTTCCGACTCGGCCTCGCTTTTGACCTTCACCTTGGACGCCACCAGCGTGTCGCCGCTGGCCGTGCCCTCGACCTCGACGCGCACGCCGAGCGCCACGCCGTTCGGGTTCACCGCGCTGGCGTCGACCGTGACGCCGTCGACGCTGAACCGGGTGGCCGAGACGAAGGCGCTGACCCGACCGTCGAGCCGCACTTCGTCACGGTCGAGCGGGCGCTGCACGCCGTCGCTCAGCGCGCTGACGACCCAGGTGCCGGCGACCTGCACGGTGCTCAGCCGCACGCGCAGAAAGGCACCGTTGGCGAGCCCGGCCGGCAGTGTGCCCGCGAACGCCGCGTAAGAGACGCGCTCGCTGCCGATGGTGAACGCCTTCGCGCCGGTGTCGAGCCGGGTGACCGGGCCGCGCAGCACGAAGCTCGTGACGCCGGTCTTGCGCTCGATGCGGGTCGCGCCGTAGCGGCCGGTCGCCGCATCGAACAACGCATACACCTCGAGCACGTCGCCGACCGAGAGGGCCGCCGGACCGCCGCTCACGCTGGCGTCGTCGAACACCGTCGCCGCGCCGATGTCCACCGTCTGGCCGAGCACGACGATCCGGTTCGCCGCGCGGTCGATCGCGGTGAGCCGGCCGAGCAACTCGCTGCCGAACACGATGCTCGTGGCGACGCTGACGGGTGTGCCCGCGGCATCGGTTCCGATCGCGGCACCGCGCACTTCGGTGCTCATGCCGAGGCGCAGGTCGTCGCGGCTGCGCGCGCCGCCGTCGGCGTCGGTGACGCTCGCGCGGCTGTCGTCGAAGTGCACGCTGCCGACGACGATCGAGCCGAAGCCGGTGATCGTGCCCGAGGCGAATACCGGCGCGCCGGTGCCGCCGCTTTCGACGCCTCCGCCGCAGCCGGCCAACGCGAGCGCGCAGGCCACGGTGCGGAGCACCCGGCTCCAGAGGTGTGGGTTGTCGAGCGTGATGCCGTGCTTCATGGTGTGGGTTTGCGCTTGGATGCGCTCGTGCGCGTCTTCGGTGGTGCCGGATTTTCCGGCGGGTCGGTCGAAAGGCCCATCGCCTCGTGATACGTGTACATGCCGACGCGCACGCGCTGGTCGCGGGGGCGCTCGGCCGCCTCGTCTTCGTCGATCAGCCGTTGCAAAGTAGGCACCGAAGCCGCCAGCAGCGATTTCCAGTGCTCACGCATCAGCTCGCGGAAGGTGACCACCGACGCGGGCGACAGCTCGTCTGCCGAGATCGCTTGTTCAAGATGCGCGGGGTTTTCCGACAAGACGTTGGCCGCCGCGGCCCGCAGGTGATCGCCGACGTTCATGCCGGCAAAGCCGAGCATCCGCGCGCTGTCGTCGTGGGGCACGAAACTGTCGCGCACGACGTGGACCGCCTCGGCCTCGACGCGCGCGAAGCCGAGTCGGCAGAGCTCGTCGAGCAGGCTTCGAGGGTGGACGTCGCGGGTCACCGACTGCGCCAGCGACTCGAAGCTCGGCGCCGGGCCGGTGCGTGGCAACGCGACCGTTGCGCCAGCGCGTGTCTTCAGTGCCGGATCGGTGATCCATTTCGTGAACACGCGGTTGGCGGGCGAGCGGTGCCTGTGGGTCTTTTCGCCGCGCGCCTGCGCGATCCGCGACACCTCGCGCCGGTTGATGCCGGTCGCCGTGCTGATCCGGCTGACGAGCCGGTCGCCAGGCAGGTTCGGGTGCGCCGCGCGAGCCGCGTCGACGAAGGCGGTTTTCATCAAGTCTTCCATCGCTGCGAACGGCATGCCCTGAGCGACGGCCAGCGCTGCGAGCGGCGCCATCAGCTCGCGCAGCGCATTCGCCAGCGCCGCAGGATCGAGCACCAGCGCTGCCGGCTCGGGCACCAGCGCCGCAGGCTCGGGCACCACCGCGACATCCGTCGCGGCGGGCCCGGCTGCGACCGGGCGAGCCGGTGAGCGCGAACGTTTCGAGGGCGGGGTCGTCACAGATTGCGAGTCTACGGCCCGGGTCAGTCCTCGAAGCTGATGCGGGTGGCGGCTAGCGTGCTGCCGTCGGCCGATCGCAGGCCCTTGACCTCGACCTTCTTGCCGTCGATCAGGTTGGCCGCCGTGCCCTTGCGGAACTCGACCGTGCCGCCGAAGCCGACCTTCACGCCGCGCAGCATGAAGGTCTTGGTGGTTGCGTCGAGTGCCGAGATCGCGCCGTGCAGCTCGAAGCCAGCAGCCTCGTGCTCACGCTCGTTCTCGACCTTCACGGTGGTCGCGACGACCACGCCGCCGACCGCGCTGCCCTTGACCTCGACCCGCGCGCCCACCACGATGCCGGCCGTGCCGCCCGGGAAAGTCGCGTTGGTCGCGTCGACCGCGATGCCGTTGACGCTGAATTTTTTGTCCACCGCGAAGGTGCTGGCTGTGACCTTGCCCTCGATCTCGGCTTCTTCATGATTTTCGAGCTTGCGAACCGCGCTGACGATCGCCACGGCGATCCAGCGGCCTGCCACCGGCGTGGTCTTCAGGCGCACGCGCACCAGCATGCCGTTGTCGAGCGTGGCCGGAACGCTGGCCGCGATCGCGTCGTACGAGACCGTTTCGGTGCCGTTGCCGATGCGCAAGGTGTGCGCTGTCTTGTCGATGCCGGCGACCGCGCCGCGCAGCTTGAAGAACGGTGCGTTCGGCTTCGGCTCGATCCGGGTGGCGACGTAGACGCCGGTCGCGACATCGAGTGCGGCGTGCACCTCGACGATGCTGGTGCCGGCGACGAGCGCTTTGAGGCCGCCGACGAGCGAATCGTCGAACAGCGTGGCCGGGTTGATCTGCACCGTTTCGCCGAGCACGACGATCGAGCTGCCGTCGGCGGCGATCGCGCTGACCGGGCCGACGATCTCGCTGCCGAAGCGGATCGCGGTGGCGACGCCGCGCGCGCCGGTGGCGTCGCGCACGATGCCGGCGCTCTCGATCTCCGCCATCATGCCCAGCCGCAGATCGTCACTGCGGTGAGCGACGCCGTCGTCGTCGGAGATGCCGGCCTTCGAGTCGTCGAAACGCACACCGCCCAGGATCACCGAGCCGAAGCCGGTGATCGGCCCGGCGGCGAAGGCGGTGGCCGTGCCCGCAGGGGCGGCGCCGTCGGACGAGCCGCCGCCGCCACAGGCGCTCAGAACAAGGGCGCCGCAGAGCATCAGCAGAGGTGCGAGGCTCCGGGCCGGGCGGCGGGGCAATGCATCGGGTCGGTTCAGCATGGGTGTCTCCTGAGGGTGGATGAATCGCCCGGGCCGGATGCCGAACGGTCGTCGCATTGTAAATGTGCTAATTGCACATTTACAATAGCGCTTGCAACTGGACACGAATCGGCATGCGGGCCGATTCGCCTTCAACGGTTCCGCGCGCAGGTAGCATCTAACAATGAAACTGTCGGCACTTGTTCACACCATCGCTGCCTGCGAGCCAGCACGCGAATCGCCATGACGACGATCGACTTCCCGCTGCGCGGCGACTACATCACGCTCGATGCATTGCTCAAGGCCACCGGCCTCGCGCCCAGCGGCGGCATCGCAAAAATGATGGTTGCCGACGGCGTGGTGCAGGTCGACGGGCGCGAGGAGCTGCGCAAGACCTGCAAGATCCGCGCGGGGCAGGTTGTCGGCCTGCACGACACGCGCGTGCACGTGCTCGCGCCGCCCGACTGAATCCGCGGCGCAAAACTCCAGGATGCTCAGGGTTTGGCGCCGAGCCGCTGCAGCTCGAAGCCCGCCGCGGCGTGCTCGATGTAGCGCGTGATGCCTTTCGCGCGCGCCTTCTCGAACGCCTCGCGCGCCTTGTCGGGCTGCTTCGCGTTGAGCTGGTATTGGCCGATGTAGAACCAGCCCTCAGCGAGTGCGAGTTCCTGGTCGTCGCCCCGCTTGCGGCCGATCTGCTCGACGACCTGCTCCGGGGTCATCTGCCCGACCAGCATCGCCAGCGCCGGCCGGGGCCACGCGCCTGTCGGGTCGGCGCTGGCGGCGGCCTGCAGCTCGGGGGGCAAAGGCAGGTTCAGGCGCTGCAGCGTCCAGGCTTGCCAGAGCTGCGCATAGGCCTTGTCGCCGGTATCGGGACGGTCGATCACGGCCTTGCCGAAATCCTCGGCCGCGAGCGCCAGCTTGCCTTCGTAGAACCGTGCCTGGCCGCGCCGGTAGTACACATCGGCGGCGTTGGCGCCGAACGCGAGCGCCTTGCCGAAATCGTTCGACGCCGCCGCGAAATCACCGCGCCCCCAGTTCGCGTTGCCCTGGCA
>JANMWQ010000795.1:0-9264 GCA_031394085.1 Rhizobacter sp.
CTCGCGCACCGTGAACCTGCCCTCGGGCGGCGCGATCGTGATCGACCACACCGAAGCCCTCGTCTCGGTCGACGTGAACTCGGCGCGCTCGACGCGCGGCTCAGACATCGAAGAAACCGCGACGCGCACCAACCTCGAAGCTGCCGACGAGATCGCGCGCCAGATGCGTTTGCGCGACCTCGGCGGCCTGATCGTGGTCGACTTCATCGACATGGAAGAGTCGAAGAACCGCCGCGAGGTCGAGACGCGCTTGCGCGACGCGCTGCGCCAAGACCGCGCCCGTGTTCAGTTCAGCTCGATCAGCAAGTTCGGCCTGCTCGAACTCAGCCGCCAGCGCCTGCGCCCGGCGCTGAGCGAAGGCAGCCACATCACCTGCCCGCGCTGTAACGGCACCGGCCACATCCGCGACACCGAATCCAGCGCGCTGCAGATCCTGCGCATGGTGCAGGAAGAGTCGATGAAGGACAACACCGCCGCCGTGCACGTTCAGGTGCCGGTCGAAGTGACCTCGTTCCTGCTGAACGAGAAGCGCACCGAGATCACCAAGATCGAAATGAAGCAGCGCGTGACCGTGCTGCTGGTGCCGAACAAGAACCTCGACACGCCGAACTACCGGCTCGAGCGCCTGCGCCACGACGACCCGCGTCTCGAGAACCTGCAAGCCAGCTACACGATGATCGACGAGGCCGAAGAAGAGGTCGGCATCACGCGGCGCGAGAAAACCAAAGCCAAGCAGGAGCCGGTCATCAAGGGCATCCTGCCCGAGACACCGGCGCCGATCGCGGTGCCGAAGCCGGCCCCGGTGGCCGTGCCGGCGCCGGCGCCTGTCGTTGCAGCACCCGCACCGGCGCCCGTGCCGGCCGGTGGCGGCTTCTTCGGCTGGGTCAAGAAGATGTTCGGCGGCGAGCCGGCACCGGCCGCTGTCGCGACACCCGCATCGGCGCCGACGCTCGCGAAGCCGGCCGAAGGCCGCGGCGACCGTGATGGCCGCGGGGACCGCGGCGAGCGCGGTGGTCGCGGTGGACGTGGCGGTCGCGATGGCGGCCGTGACGGCAAGCGCGGCGAGGGCCGTGGTGGCGAAGGTCGCGCAGAGCGCCCGGCCGAAGCGCGCGGTGAAGGTCGTGGCGACGGCAACCGCGGCGAAGGCCGTGGCCGCCGCCCGGACCGCAACGGTGATCGCCCGGCCGGTGAAGAAGCTCCGCGCGTCGACGCACTCGACGCCGCCCGCGGCGAAGAACGCGCCCCGCGTGCACCGCGCGACGAGAACCGCGGCGAAGGCCGTGGCGAGCCGCGCAGCGACCGTGGCGGTGAACGTGGCGGCGAGGGCCGCCGCGGCCCGCGCCCGGAGCGCGAACCGCGCCGTCCGAACCTTGTCGCCGAAGGCGCTGCGGGTGAAGCACAACCGGTCACCCCCGAAGCCTTCATCGACACCCTGCCCGGTGCCGAGCCGACCGAGGGCGGTGACGCTCAAGGTGAACGCCAGGCCGGCCGACGCCGCAATCGCCGCGGCGGTCGCGGGGGCCGCGATCGCGACGATTCAGCCGCGGTCAGCACCGAGATTGGCGTGAACGGCGAGGCCGGCGTTCCAGCCGCTGCCGAGCACGTGGAAGCGGGTGCCACCACCGAGCCGTCCGAGGCCGCTGGCGACGCGAGCAGCGACGCGCCGCGCACCGAAGGCAGCGAGACCGGCGAAGGCCGGCGCCGTGGTCGCGGCCGGGACCGCAACCGCCGCGAGCGCAGCCCCGATGGCGCGGTCACCGACATCGCGGCCGCGGAGTCCGAGGGGCTGACACAAGGCGGCGCACTCGCCGCCCAGTCGTTCCAGGAAGCCGAGACGATCGAGGTGGCAGCGCCGGCTCCGGTGTCGCGCGACGAGGTGCCGTTGATCGCCGCTGTGACGCCGGCTGACGCAGAACCCATCGAGCCGCCGGCTGCGCGCGTCGCACCGGCGGCGGTGGTCGCGCCGGTCATGACGGTCATGCCGATCGCACCGGCGCCGGTCGCCGCGCCCGTCGCGCAGCGTGTGGCGCCTGTGGCGCAAGCCCCGGCCGCAGCCCCGGCACTCGTGCCGGCCGCTGCCTTCGTGCTGCCGCTGGACTCGCTCCAGGCGGTGGCCGAATCGGCAGGCCTGCAGTGGGTCAACTCCGACACCGACAAGATCCGCGCGGTGCAAGCCGCGATGGCGGCCGAACCCGCGCCGGCGCACGTGCCGCGCGAGCGCAAGCCGACCGCGTCGGCCGACGACGGTCCGCTGGTGCTGGTCGAGACCCGCAAGGACCTGTCGCAGATCAAGCTGCCGTTCGATTCCACCCAAGGTTCACAACCACCGGTCTGACGATCCGGTTCGGCTGATCCCAACGCCGCCGTGGCTCGCGCCCGGCGGCGTTTTTCATGGGGCGCACCGATCGATCGGGCGGTGGCGCGCGATCGGCTGCTGCATCTGTGGCACCCGTACCGGACCGCGCCATTTCCGCCCCAGCCCGTCGCGTTGGCGAAGACGCGTGCGCGTGCGCGCGCGCGTCGGCCCTCGTGCTCGACATCGCACCACCATCGCGCAGCGTCAGCTCTTCCACGCGCTTGCGTGCAGGCGGGTCGCGGCCCGCCGGCAACATGGCACAGGCCGCATCACCGCGGCCGTTTCGCCCAGACATCGTTCGTTTCGCATGCGCGCGCAGCGCCAGCACGCGCCCTCGCCTAATCTCGGCCGAGTCGCTGACGCAGCACCGCGGGCCAGCGTGCGCGGCATGCGCGGCATGCGCGGCATGCGCGGTTTGCGTAGTTTGCGTGGCTTGCGTGGCTTGCGTGGCTTGCGTGGCTTGCGTGGCTTGCGTGGCTTGCGTGGCGCGTGCGGCGCGTGCGCTTTGTGCTCGAGGCTCCGTCTTGCGTGCTGTTTAAACTCGCTATCGAAAGGCTCCAGCATGATCCTGCCAGTTTTGCCCGCAGCGCTGCCCGTGCTACCCGAGCCTCGACGCGACGTTTCCCAGGAACGTCTCCCATTGGCGACCTACGCGGTTCAGCGCGCGTTGCAAGGCAGACCACTTTTCGATGAACTGGTGCCGCTGCGCAAGGCCGATGACACGGTTTGCGACACGCGTGCCTTGATTTTTGCCGGGCGCGGCAACGTCGAGGAAGACTTGGTCGCGACCAATTTCGACAGCTCACGTCGCACGTTAGCGTCACGCATCATTGCCGAACGCATCGGCACTTATCCCGGCATAACGCACTCGCAATTCGCTTGCTTCAGTGCTGCGCTTGCTGTTACGGCAGGCTCGGGCAACTGCAGCGAGCTCGCGGCCATCGCGATGCGCTTGCACGCCGGTCGGCTGGACGCGGGGCAAGTGGTCAGCGAAATGCATTCGATTGACTACGACCACGTGTGGGTCGAGCAGTCGCCCGCCGAAGGCCAAGACGGCCCAGTGATCGTCATCGACCCCTGGATGCGCGGGCCCGCCGTGCTGCTCGAAGACGCTCGTTCGCTGCACAACCTGGCGCCGCACGAGATCGCCGAGACCGTTTCTGCGGACGAGGCGCCGGGGTTGTGTGCGGAATTCGGGTATGCAATCGAACTTGCCGCAGCTCACCGGCCCGAGATCGCGTGGCACGTGGCGAGCATGGAACTTGATGGGTATGCAGGCATTCATCCGCGTTGCGTCTTTCCTGAGACCGTGGTGACCTCGGAAGCGTTCCAGTTCGGCGCCATCGCGGCACAGGACCCGACCCAGCCGCATTCGGTATCGATAGCTATCGTGGCGGCCGCGCGCGCGTTCGGCGCCAACGTCAAGGGTGCAGCGGCGTTCGCCCGCGACGTGATCGCCGATCTTGCCCCGCCCACCGAGCCCTGACGCTGGCGGCACTTCGGCGGTGTCGCACCCAACTGAGTAAGCGAGCGGCAGCGCGGTAGTTCGCACGAGCCTTTCGTCTCGAAGCAAACACGCGCCGCTCGTTGTCGCGGGTGGTTGCGCTTTAAATTGCATCCGTCCGTTGTGCAGCCGCAGGAGGGCGCCATGCGGGCGTCTACGGCGGCGCGAGGCAGTGGGTTTCGCCGACAACTTCGTGAACACGAACATCGGTTCGCTCAGCCGGGGCACGCTTCAGAGATGCGGGCCCACCATGGGGCTACGTCGCTCACACCCGATCGGAAAACCATGGGTAACTGTATTGCGGGCCAACGCGGGCGTGCGTTGCACGAGCGCATTCACCCGCCGCAAGACATTGATCCGCCAGCCGGCACGCTACCTCGGCCCAGCCGGGCCGAATCAGGGCTGGGCCCGCCTGCGCGCACGGCGCAGCCAACGGCGCTCGACAGTCTTCCGGACGTACCGCGCCTCGCCATTGCGTCTTTTTTGCAGAGTTCGCGCGACGTGCACGGGAAGCGGCAAAGCCCCCACGGGGTGGTGCAAGATGTCATCGCCTTGGCGCTGACATCGAAAGCGTTTCTCCAAACCATCACGAAGCGACCATCCGACAGCGATGTGCTCTCGAAGTTCCGGCTGCTAACCCGCCTAAGGCAAACCGCCAACGAATGTTTGAACGAGCTCAGTGAACTCGATGTGCGAGGGGCTGTTCATCTCAAGGCGTGTGGGCCCATGCTCGGGTTGTTCGAGCGGGCCGTGCGCGCCGAATTCGTCCGGCAGGCAATCGGCGCGGTTGACGCGTACTCCAGGGGCATAGCGATAGCCGGACTGAGCGCGGGAATGGTCGACTTGCTGCCTGAGCACCGCAAGGCTCTCGTCGCAGCCACGATCTGCAACGGTATTGACCCGGAAGGCGCTCCCGGAATGACCGTCGCGCTCGCCGGGCTGCTCGAGCGAATGGACTGTTTGGAAGCGGATGAGCGCCGAGCGATCATCTCCGCCACGGGGAATTTGATCGAAGCCGAAGGTGGCCGCTACAGGCCACTGGTGATTGCTCGGCTTGCAAACGCCATCCGCCATTTGCCCCCGCATCAACGCGAAGCCCTGGTCGAATATGCGCTCAATGAGCCGAATGAAGTCGGCAGAGCAAGAGCACTCAGAGGGCTGGGTTCGGCCATGGCGGCTGAGCCCAGCATGAATGTCGATGGGCGCATCGTTGAAGCCGCGCTGAGCCTTGGCGACGACAGAGACCGGGCCGACGTGATCGCCGACCTCGCTGTAGGAATGGGGTCGATGGAACCGGCGCTGCGCGGCCGATTCGTGACGGCCGCGCTCGGTCTCACCGATGACATTTTGAAAACCGATGTCGCACACAAGTTGGGGGCTGTGACAGAGCATCTGTCCGTCCTCGAGCGCGCCGATCTTGTCCGTCTCGCTACGATTCCCGGAGCCATTGCACTGACCGGGTTACATGCAGAAGCGCCTGAGCTTTTCATGTGCACCCGGGTGTGCGGGCTGGCTGCTGGAATGGCGCATCTGAGCCCGGAGCAGTGCGACGCTCTTTCCAGCACCGCCCTGGGCTTCGACAACCCAGAAGACAGGGCCGAGGCGATCGGCGCACTGGGCCAGGGGCTACAGCATCTGGGCAGCGCCCGGCGCGAACAGCTCGTCGCCTCCGCGATCGAACTCGGTAACGTCGGGCCCACCAAGATGATCGCTGCGGTCACCGGTCTGGGTGCGGGGGCGAATCATTTGAACGACGACCAGCGCAACCGCCTGATCGACGCAGTGAGCGCGATCACCGGTCATCGCAATGTCATTGCCAGGCTCGGTGCGCTGTCCGCGCTGACCTCGGCGGTCACCGCGATGGCGCCGGCCTGAAAACAAGGTGATCCTGGATGCGGCGCTGGCGAGCGCCACGTCTGTCTTGCCCCGACGACAGAATAGTCACATCGAAGCGAGAAGCGATGCCGGCTGAAATGACGGGTTCAACATGACGCGCGGTACTCAAATCAAACCGGGAGATGTATGGTTACCTCAATCACGGCACACGAACACAGGTTGAACCTGCCGATAGAAGCGGCAGCGACAGCAGCAGCAGCAGCAGCAGCAACAGCGGCAGCAGCAGCAGCGCACGAGGAGGCTGCGCTACTTGCACTTGCACAGGAGTTGCCGATGAATCCCGCGCCGAGAAGTCCAACGATTTTCGAGCGCCTTCCGCGTAGTCTTTGGCATGCGGTGCTGGGCCATTTGCTGAGCGACGCACCTGGGGCGGTTCGAGATCTGAACGCTCTCGGCCAGACGTCTCCCGGTATTCGGCGACAACTGGATGAAGAACCATGCCTGCGTTCCAAGTACCGAGTCTTGAGTCCCCTGGTCTCGGCCGCTGCCCATTATTTTGACGACACCGGCCCGACAAACATCGCACAAATCGTGTCACCGGGACCCATGTTGGGGTTGATCTTGCCTTCACGCCGCAAGGCGCTTGTTGACCGAGCGATCAGTTTTGCCAATGATGGCGTCAAGTCCCGCGCAATCGTCGTTCTCAGCACGGGCATCAAGCATTTGGACCATGCCGACCGCAGTGCGTTGTGCACTGCCGCGCTCGGTATCGTCGATGAGTCTTCCAAAGCCGATGCGATAGTCGGATTGGCCGCCGGAATGGGTTTTTTCAGCGAGACCCAACGTGAACAGCTCGTCGCTGCCGCGATCGGGATTGAAGATGACCCCTATTCCAGGGCCTGCGCGATAGCGGGGCTGGGGTCGGCAATGGCGGATCTGACCGAACACGATCGCACAACACTCGTCAATGCCGCATTCAGCATCAACAATGAGCACTTAAGGTCTCTTGCGGTCGCGGGGCTGTGCAGGGGAACACCGCACCTGAATGTGCAACATTGCGACAGGCTATTCAACGCCGCGCTTGGACTTCCCGAGTTCTTGAAGTCCCGTGCAGCGACCGGCCTCGGCGCGGGGTTGGGGAAATTGACCGAGGTCCAACGCGACAGCCTCTTTGAAGTCGTGACCGGTGCCGGCTTCGAAGTCAGCCTCCATAAAGCCCACGCGACAGCCGGGCTGGCCGCTGGGATGGCCCATTTGCGCCGGCCGCAACGCGAAACGCTGGTCGCCACCGCACTCGCATTTGCCAACGGTCACGATAGGGCGCTCGCGGTAGCCGGGCTGGGTGCAGGCTTTGCGCACGTGGACGAGACACTGGTGAGCCAGGTCGTCGCAGCCGCGCTCGACATCAACGTCGATAGGCAGAGGGCCCTTGCGATAGCCGGGTTCGGTATCGGAATGGCGCATCTGAGCGAGAACGTTCGCTCCGAACTCGTCGCTGTGGCGGCCTCCATCCCAGACGCGTCATCTAAAGCCATTGCCATCGCCGGGCTGGGTGCAGGGGTGAAGCACATGAACGAGCCGCAGCGCGGGGGCCTTGTCACGGCGGCGATCGGTATCCAAGCCGGGCCCGACCAGGCGCGTGCAATTTGCGCGTTGGCCGCTGCAGCCGAGCTGCTCGACGATTTTTGAAGGTCGGCCAACGACCCGATTTTTGGGGGAATTCAAGGACGGCTGTTGCGGGTGATCGCCCGTCTCGGCCCCGTCGGGCCTTGCTACGCCTTCTCGGCTGGGTTCGCGTGCCGCGCCGGCTTGCTGCGAGCGATACGAGAACCCCCGCTTCAAGGCAAGCGTTCGAGCGCGTGCTGGTAGGCCGGCAGGTGCATCAGCTCGTCCCAGGTGAGCGGTGCGGTTTGCGGCAGCAGATCGAGCCTGCGCGCCTCGCTGTCCGGGTCGAGCTGCCAGTGGTCTTGGGCTTGCGCGTCGACGAGGCCGTCGAGCAGCTCGTCGATTGCGCGCTCACCCGGCGTGGACTGGTTGCACAGCAGCACGAGGTCGCAGCCGGCGTTCAGCGCAACGCTCGCGGCCTCGGCATACGTCACCTCGGCACCATTGATGCGGCGCGCGCCGGCCATGCTCAGGTCGTCGCTGAAGATCGCGCCGTTGAAGCCCAGCTGCAGGCGCAGGATGTCTTTCAGCCAGCGTGCCGAAAAACCGGCCGGCAGCGCATCGACCTTCGGGTAGACCACGTGCGCCGGCATCACGCTGGAGAGGCTCGTGCTCAGCCACTCGTAGGGCTTCGCGTCGTCGGCCAGGATGCGCTGGAGGCTGCGCTTGTCGACGGGGATGTCGACGTGGCTGTCGGCGGCGACGAAGCCGTGCCCCGGAAAGTGCTTGCCGCAGTTGTGCATGCCGGCGAGCAGCAGGCCGTGCATCAGGCTCTTGGCGAGCAAGGTGACCACACGCGCGTCGCGGTGGAACGCGCGGTCGCCGATCACGCCGCTCGGGCCGTGATCGAGGTCGAGCACCGGTGTGAAGCTGAAGTCGACACCGCAGGCGCGCAGCTCGGCGCCGAGCACGTGGCCAGCTGCGGTGGCGGCGTCTGTCGCGGCCATGGCGCCGCTGCCTTCACCGCGTTTGCCGTCGTTCATCCACATCTCGCCAAGCACGCGCATCGGCGGCAGGTGCGTGAAGCCGTCGGTGCGAAAGCGCTGCACGCGGCCGCCTTCGTGGTCGACGCAGATCAGCACGTCGGGGCGGATCGACTTGATCGCGCTCGTCAGCTCGGTGAGCTGCAGACGGTCTTGCCAGTTGCGCGCGAACAGGATCAGCCCGCCCGTGAGCGGGTGCTTCAGGCGGCGGCGGTCGTCGGCGGTCAGCGTGGTGCCGGCGATGTCGAGGACGACGGGTGCGTGGGGCGTGATGTTCATTTTGTGGATTCTCTGTATTCGACGACGACGAAGCTCGCCGCGTAGTCGGTCTCGTCGGTGACGCTGACATGCGCCTGCAGTTGCCGCGCCTCGAACCATTCGGCGAGCGCGCCGTGCAGCCGGATCTGCGGCTTGCCGCTCGGCGCCTTCACGACCTCGCAATCGCGCCAGGTCATCGGCATGCGCATCCCCGTACCGATCGCTTTCGAGAACGCCTCTTTCGCAGAAAAGCGCGTCGCGAGGTAGCTGACACCGCGCGCCTCGACGCTTGCGCGGCGCGCGCGAAACACCTCGATCTCATGCGGGCCGAGCACCTTCTCGGCGAAGCGCTCGCCGCGGCGCGCGAGCGTGGCCGCGATTCGCCTCACATCACAAATATCTGTGCCGACGCCGAAGATCATGCGGGCTGCGCGGGCCGAACGCCGGGCGAGGGCCACGTGGGAGCCCCTTCGTGGCCCTGCCAAGCCGGCCCGCATCCCCTTGGGGGATCGACCGGCGTACCCGACGGGCGAGGGGTCGTCATGATCTTTGGCGTCGGCACCGACATCTGCGATGTCAGGCGAATCGCCGCGACGCTCGCGCGCCGCGGCGAGCGCTTCGCCGAGAAGGTGCTCGGCCCGCACGAGATCGAGGTGTTTCGC
>JANMWQ010000831.1:0-2748 GCA_031394085.1 Rhizobacter sp.
CAGCGGGCCGAACAGCGCGATGCTCGCGACCGCCTTCGGCCGTGCCACCGCGATGTGCTGCACGACGATCGTGCCCATCGAGTGCCCGACCCAGTGCGCGCGCGCCACGGTCAGCCGCTCGCAGACGCGCAGCACCGCGTCGACATAGCCCTGGATCGACAGCGCCCCTTCGACCCGCTGCGAGCGCCCGCTGCCCGGCAGATCGATGCGAATCACACGGTGCCGGGCCAGCGCCGGCAGCAGCGGCGTGAAGGTGTTCGAGCTGCCGCCCAGGCCGTGAAGGCAGACGACGACCGGACCGTCGCCGTCGTCGTCCACTGCGATGCGGTCGATGAGGTGGAATGCCATCGGGTTACCGCGACTCGAATGTGTTTTCGATCGCGCCGATGCCGTCGATCTCGATGCGAACGAGGTCGCCGGCCTTGAGCCACTGCGGAGGGCTCAACCCCATGCCGACGCCGGCCGGCGTGCCGGTCGCGATCACGTCGCCGGGGTAGAGCGTGATGCCGCGCGAGCAGGTTTCGATCAGGGTCGGGATGTCGTGGATCATGTCTTTGGTCATGCCGTCCTGGCGCAGGTCACCGTTGACCCAGCCGCGCACCCGCGTGGCGCGGCCATCGAGTTCGTCGGCGCTGACGATCCAGGGGCCCATCGGGCAAAAGGTGTCGAAGCTCTTGCCCAGATCCCACTGCTGGTGGCGCATCTGCACGTCACGTGCGGTCACGTCGTTGACGATCGTGTAGCCGAACACGTGGTCTATCGCCCGCGACCACGGGATGTCGCGGCCGCCGCGGCCGATCACGACCGCGAGCTCGGATTCGTAGTCGATTTGCACCGAGACGTTTGCACCCGGCAACCGCACCGCATCGAACGGGCCGACCACGCACTCGGGCAATTTGTTGAACACGATCGGCCACGCGTCTTGCTGCGGCATGCTTTCGCGAAACACCGTGCCGGCCAGCTCCTGCGCATGGGCCGAATAGTTGCGGCCGACGCAGAAAATGCTGCGCAACGGGCGCGGCAGCGGCGCGCGCAGCGTGATCACCTCGACCGGCAGACGTGCGCTCATCGGTGCAGGCAGTGGCTCGCCGCGCGCCAGCATCTGGATCAGCGGCAGCACGCCGAGCGATGCGTCGGCGACCGCCAGCGGCGTCGCTTCGCGCCCGTCGGACGAGATCGTGCCGACATGGTCGCGTCCGCCCCATTGCCAACTGGCCATGCGCATCAGTCTTGTCTCCATCGTGTCGCGCGGTCATCACCGGGCTTGCGCCGGTTGCCGCTTGATCAGTGGTCACACCCGAGGGTTTTGCCTCGATCCCAAATATGAGACTTGAGTCTCAAATCGGGATGCTCGAATCATACGTTCCGACCTCTGAACTTCACAAGCGATGCCGACCCTTCCCGACCCCGGACAAACCCGATGGCCCGCCTGAGACACCCACCGAGCGAACCGCCGCTGCCCCCTGAACGCGGCGTCAAGGCCGCCACGTTCGGGCTGCTGCTCGACACCGCGATGAACATCATTCGCCAGCGTGGTCACATCCCGTCGGTGGCAGAAGTGGCGGTGCGCTCCAACGTCTCGCGTGCCACGGCGTACCGTTACTTTCCGAGCCGCAGCGCACTCGTCACTGCGGTCATCGGCAGCTCGCTCGGGCCGGTGCGCATCGTGGCCTCCGACAACCCGAGCGGTCGCGAGCGTGTGCACGAACTCTTCGCGCAGACTTTCCCGCGCTTCAAGGAGTTCGAGCCGCAGCTGCGCGCCGCCGCGCAGCTCGCGATGGAGCAGTGGGCGCTGGAGCGCGCCGGGCTGCTGGAGGAAGAGCCGTACCGCCGCGGCCACCGCGTGCGCATCCTGCAGCACGCGATCGAGCCGCTCACGCCGCTGATGACGGCGGCCACGCGCGATCGCCTGCACCGCGCGCTGTCGGTCGTCTACGGCATCGAGCCGTATGTGATCCTGAAGGACATCTGGGGCCTGCCCGACCGCGAGGTCGAACGCATCGCGCTGTGGATGGCCGATGCGCTGATCGACGCGGCGCTGCGCGAGTCGGGCCACGTGCCGGCGCGCGCTCGTGCGAAGCCGAACGGCAGCGCGCGCGCGGCGGCCAAACGCACGCCGGCCTGAGGCGGCGATGCAAACGAGACACCTCGACACGATGGAGCCACCGATGCGCCGCCACCCGCCCGCCTGGTTCGATGCGCAGTACAACAACCGCGCGCGCATTCCGGCGCATCCGGCGATCCTGCAGCATTGGTATGACGAATCGGCGCGGGCGCGCGCACGCCATCCCGAGATGGTCGAGCGCGCCTACGGCACCGACCCCACCGAGCGGCTCGATGTTTTCCCGGCGAAGGCTCCCGGCGCGCCGGTGCTGGTCTACCTCCACGGCGGCTACTGGCGCGCGCTCGGCAAGCGCGACCAGAGCTTCGTCGCGCCGCCGTTCGTCGCGGCGGGTGCGATGGTCGTGCTGCCCGGCTATGCGCTGTGCCCGGCCGTCAGCGTCGAGCACATCGTGCTGCAGATGGTGCAGGCGCTCGCGTGGGTGCATCGCCATGCGATCGAATACGGTGGCGACCCGGCGCGCATCGTGGTGGCCGGCCACTCCGCCGGCGGTCAACTGGCGACGATGCTGCTCGGCTGCGACTGGCGCGCGGTCGCGTCCGACCTGCCGGCCGATCTGGTCAAAGCGGCGTTGCCGATCTCGGGGCTCTACGACCTCGAGCCGCTGCGGCACGCGCCGTTCCTCG
>JANMWQ010000106.1:0-1770 GCA_031394085.1 Rhizobacter sp.
GCCCAGCTCGCCGTCACCAGCCTCGGCGCTGCCGCCGCTTCCCTTGTCGTGGCCGCAGGCCCGGCTGCGGCGCAGGGCGCACCGGTCGAGGGCAAGCAGTTCAAGAAGGTCGAGCCGCCAGTGCCGCCGAGCGCCACGGGCAAGATCGAGGTGCTGGAGTTCTTCTCTTACGCCTGCCCGCATTGCAATACGTTCGAGCCCACCGTCGAGGTGTGGTCGAAGCAGTTGCCGGCCGACGTGGCGTTCGCGCGCGTACCGGTGCCGTTCCTGATGAACTTCGAGAACTACATGCGCACGTATTACTCACTCGAGACGATGGGCCAGGTCAGCGCGATGCAGCGCAAGGTGTTCGCGGCCATCCACGTCGACCGCAACTACCTCGAAAAGCCGGCCGAGATCACCGCGCTGATGGCGAAAAACGGGCTCGATGCCGCCAGGTTCACCAGTGTCTTCAACTCGTTCTCGGTCGCCAGCAGCGTGACCCGTGCAAAGAAGCTGATGGCCGCGTACAAGCTCGACGGCGTGCCGGCGATCGCGGTCAATGGCCGCTGGCTCACGTCGCCGGGCGATGCGGGCGGGCTGGAGCAAGCGACAGCGGTTGCCGATTACCTGATCCAGCGCTCGCGCAGCAAAACCTGATCGAGCGTTCGCGCGGGCTGGCGCCATTCAAACCAACCTGCGCGACGCCAGCAGCACGAAGCCCGCGACGTTCACCACCACGCTGCCCCAGAACGCGGCCCGGAACGAGGCCTTGCTCGACTTGTGGCGAAACCAGTGCTGCGCGAGCAGCCCGCCCGGCCAGCCGCCCACCAGGCCCAGCATCAGCAGCGTGCTTTCGTTGGTGCGCGAGGCGCCACGGCGCGCAGCCGATTTGTCGAGCGCGTAGGCGATGAAGCAGACGCCGCTGGCACCGATATACACGGGCGCCGCCCAGCCGGGCAAGCGCCAGGTGAGCGCGACCCACACGAAGATCGCGATGAACGCGGGTATCGCGAGGGCGCTCGCGAGCCCCCAAGTCGCCGGTGACTCGGCACGCGCAGCATGCAACGCGCGCGGCCGCGTCGCAGCGCGCACGAACTGCACGTTCTTCGCCCGCTTTTTGCCCTGCGCGCCCAGCTCGACCTCGAACGACAGTCGCTGACCCGCTCGCGGCCGGCCCGTGCCGGGCGCAAACGCCTTGACGTGGACGAAGATTTCCTGCCCGCCCTGGTCGGGCTCGATGAAGCCGAAACCGCGGTCGTCGGTCCAGGTTTTGAGGCTGCCTTCGAATCGCACGTTCGCCCCGTTGTGCTCAGCGCCGGCTCTTCGCCTTGCGCGAATCCAGCTCGGCGATCTGCGCCTTCAGCAACAGCAGCAGCGTTCGGGCGTTGGCCTCGCTCAGGCTCAGGATCGACGAAGGCATGCCATCGTCTTGCGGCGGCGCGGTCTGCACCAGCGCGTCGAGCTGCATGCGGATCAGGCCGTTGCCGTTGGCCATGGCCTTGACCTTTTGAATCTCGATGTGCCAGGTCTTCATGCGACCACCTCCAGTTCGTGTTGTTCTTCCGTGGCCGGCGCCAGACCGAGCGTCTCGGCAACGCGCCGCGGGTCGTTGATCGTGCGCACCGCCGCGTAGGCCACTTCGGCCTGCGGGTGGCGGCGGCGCAAATAGTTGAGCCACTGCTTGAGCCGGCCGGCGCGCGCCTTCGGTTCGATATGGCCGCTGACGAGACGCCAGAACGCCGCCAGCAAAGGCTGCAGCTCGACCCAGCCGAGCTCGGCGCGTGCGCC
>JANMWQ010000025.1:0-2396 GCA_031394085.1 Rhizobacter sp.
GGCGTCGGTGTCGATGCCGCCGTTCAAGGTGCCGCCGTTGTCGCGCACCTGGAACGACAGCGTCGCGTAGGTGTTGCCATTGGCGTTCGCGGCCGGCGAGAAACGCAGCAGATCACCGGCCAGTTGCGCGGCGGTGACGAACGTCGGCGCCGTGATCGTGACGCCATTGAGCGTCAGCGTGCCGGCGCTGCTGGGGTTGACGAGCACGCCGGCGAGCGTGTTGGCGGGCGTGTCGAGCGGGTCGGTGAAGCCGAAGTCGGCCGCGTGCAGCACGTAGGGCGTGTCTTCGTTCGTCGTGAGGGTGGCGTTGGTGCCGGCCGGCGCGTCGTTGACCGGCACGACGCTGATTTGCGAGACCGCGACATTGCTGTTCGCAATGCCGTCGTTGACGCTGATCTCGATGGCGCGCGTAACCGCGCCGGGGCTGTCGCCGGTGTTGCGAAAGGCGACGCTGCGCAGCGCGGTCTGGTAGGCCGCGAGCGTCGCGTCGCCCGACAAGGTCAACACGCCCGAGACCGGGTCGTAGACCGCCGCCGTGATGCCCGCCGGCAGCGCACCGGCGCTGAGCACGTCGTCCGCTTGCGCGTTGGTGATGTGGATCGTGGCACTGCGCAGGAGCGTCGAGTCGGTGTCGGTGATCGCCAGATCGGCGTCGACGATCGAGACGCCGGCGCCGTTCTCGATGTAGGTGCCGGCGTAGCCGGTGCCGGTTGCGGTCGAGTTGTTGCCGTCGAGATCGAGCTTGGGCGCGTCGTCGACCGGCACGACGTGGATCGTGGTGGTGGCGGTGTTGCTGTTGAGCGAGCCGTCGTTGACGACGACGGTGACGACGCGGTCGACCGCGTTCGGCGGCGTGTCGGTCGAGTTGTTGAATTGAACCGCGCGGATCGCCGCTTCGTAGCTGGCCTGCGAGGCCGCGCCGCTGAGCGTGACGATCGTGCCGGCGGCGTTGACGCTCGCGACGATGCCGGCCGGCAACGCGCCAACCAGCAGCAGGTCACCGGCCTGCGCGTTGGTCAGCGTGATGACGGCGCTCTGCAGCGTCGGGCTATCGACATCTTTCACGCTCGTGTCGATGTCGCCGATCGAGACCGGCGTGCCTTCGATGTAGGTCGTGGCGTAGTCGCCGACGTGGGTGACGGCGTCGGGAACGATCACGGCCACATTGCCGATCATGTTGTCGATGCGCAGCCCGGTCGGGCCCGAGGCGCCGGGCGAACCCGGGTCGCGGTTGTCGACGACGAAGGTGATCGTGTTGACGCCGGTGCCGAACGCCGAGGTCACGCCGTGCAGCTCGACGTGCGTGAACGCGCCGTACTGCACGTTGGAGCTGAAACCGGTCGAGACGCCGTTGACCAGGATGTCGCGCAGGTTGTTGTCCGAGGAAACGTCGAACGACAGGTTGACCGAGGCCGGATCGGCGCCCGCCTGCAGCGTGAAGCTGGTTTGGTACTTGTAGACGCCCGTCGGCTGGTTGCCGATCGAGCCGATCCAGGTCGAGTCGGCGTCGTTCGCGATCCACGGGCCGGGCAGGGCGGTGGCCGTCGGCGTCAGCGTGCTGCCGGGCGGCGCCGAGAGCAGTGTGTAGTGCGGGTCGAGCGTGCCCAGCGCCAGTGCCGTGCGGCCGTTGCTCTCGCCGGTGTTGAACAGACCGGTGATCGCCTGCACCGCGACCGTGTTGTGCGACTGGTCGGCGTCGAGGCTCAGGCGCGGCGCGTCGTTGACCGGCGTGATCGTCAGCGTCAGCGTCGAGGTGCTGGTGAGCGTGCCGTCGGAGACAGTGTAGTTCGCGACCGGCACCGGGCCGGCGTAGTCGGCGGCCGGCGTGAAGCTGTACGAGCCGTCGCCGTTGATCTTGAGCGTGCCGACGCCTGCGACCGTGGCGAGCGCGCCGGCCGTGTAGCTCGTGCCGCCGAAGCTGAACTGCGTGACGCTCAGCGCGCTGCCGGTGTCGACATCGGTGTCGTTGGCGAGCAGGCCGGCCGCCGCGTTGACGACGAGCGGCGTGTCTTCGGTGACGGTGCCTGCATCGAGTTTCGCCACCGGCGCATCGTTCGCGCCGTGGACGGTGACGGTGAGGGTGGTCGATGAAGTCGCGCCAGCGGCATCCTTCATCGTGTACGTGAAGGTATCGGTCAGCGTGTTGTCGAAGGTGCGCAGCGCCTGCACTGCAGCCGAGGCGTTGTCGACCGCGTAGCTGTAGCTGCCGTCGGCGTTGAGCACCAACGAGCCGTACAGGCCTGCGGTCGGGGCGCCGAGCGTGCCGGCGGCAACCCCGGCGACCGTGGTCACCGTCTTGGTGTCACCGGTGTCGACATCGGTGTCGTTGGTCAGCACATTGCCGGTCGGGTTCACACCGGCCGTGCCGTTGAGCACGCCGCTGGCCTCGGTGGCCG
>JANMWQ010000046.1:0-4583 GCA_031394085.1 Rhizobacter sp.
GCGTGTTCTATGCCGTCGCGCTGTTACTGAGCGTGTCGCTGATCGGGCTTTGGGCTTTTCTCGTTTGAATCGGATCACAACGCGACGGTGATCTCGTACGAGCGCAGCCGCGCGGCGTTGTCGAAGATCTGCGAAGTGATCATCAGCTCGTCGGCGCCGGTGCGCTCTACGAACGCGAGCAGCTGGCGGCGTACCGTTGCGGGCGAGCCGATCGCGGCGCACGAAAGCACCGAGTCGAGCAGTGCGCTTTCTTGCGGGCCGAGGCTCTCGCGGTAGCCGGCTTTCGGCGGCTGCAACTGCCCCGGCCGGCCGCTGCGCAAGGCGACGAAGGCCTGCTGCATCGAGGTGGCGCGGAACTGCGCGTCTTCATCGGTGTCGGCCGCGAAGACGTTGAAGCCGAGCATCACATGCGGCTTGGCGAGGTGCGCCGACGGCTTGAACTGTTGCCGGTACAGCGCAACGGCCTGCATCATTTGCGCCGGCGCGAAGTGCGATGCGAACGCATACGGCAAGCCGAGCGCGGCAGCGAGCTGCGCGCCGTACAGACTCGAGCCGAGGATCCACAGCGGCACATCGAGCCCGCGCCCCGGCACCGCGCGCACCGGCTGGCGCGGCTCGGCAGAGAAGTAGTCGGCGAGTTCGAGCACGTCTTGCGGGAACTCGTCGGCGTCGGACGCGAGGTTGCGGCGCATCGCGCGCGCGGTGATCTGATCAGAACCCGGCGCGCGGCCGAGGCCCAGATCGATGCGGCCCGGGTACAGCGATTCGAGCGTGCCGAACTGCTCGGCGATGACCAGCGGCGAATGGTTCGGCAGCATCACGCCGCCCGCGCCGACGCGAATCGTTTGGGTGCCGCCGGCCACGAAGCCGATCAGCACGGCCGTGGCCGCGCTCGCGATGCCCGGCATGCCGTGGTGCTCGGCGAGCCAGTAGCGCTTGTAGCCCCAGCCTTCGGCGTGCTGCGCCAGATCGAGTGTGTTGCGGAAAGATTGCGCGGCGTCGCTGCCCTGCGTGATCGGCGCCAGGTCGAGGACCGAGAAAGGTGTGTTCATCGAAAGCATCTGAGGGCGAAGGGCAGGGTCGCAAGGCCGCCGCCGATCGCGGTCAGCGCGGCCCCAGTGACTTCGGCGACGGTCACTGCGGCGGCGAGTGCGCCTGCGGCCCCGCAAGAGCAGTCGATGCCGTGGGCGAGGCAACGCCCGGCGCCTTGCGGTGGGTGAGCTTGCGCGTCCACTGCACCACGTCGTCGACGAACGTGAACAGCACCGGAATCACCAACAGGCTTAGAAAGGTGCTGGTGATCAGCCCGCCGATCACGACGATCGCCATCGGCGCGCGAAAGCTCGGGTCGGTGCCCCAACCGAGCGCGATCGGCATCATGCCGGCGCCCATCGCGATCGTCGTCATCACGATCGGGCGGGCGCGCTTGTGGCAGGCGTCGAGCAGCGCCTCCATGCGGTCCATGCCCATGTCACGACGCGCCATGATCGCGTACTCGATCAGCAGGATCGAGTTCTTGGTGGCAATGCCCATCAGCATGATCAAGCCGATCATCGACGGCATCGACAGCGCCGTGTGCGTGATGAAGAGCGCCAAGAACGCGCCCGGAATCGACAGCACCAGCGCCGAAAGAATCGTCACCGGCTGCACGAAGTCGTGGAACAGCAGCACCAGCACGACGTAGATGCACAGCACGCCGGTCAGCATCGCCAGGCCGAAGCTCGCGAACAGCTCGCCCATCGCCTCGGCGTCGCCCACGGTCGCCTGCGAGATGCCCGGCGGCAGGTTCTTGAGGCTCGGCAATGCGAGCACGTTTTTTTCGACCTCGCCGAGCGGCTGACCGTTCAGCTCGATCTCGAAGTTGATGTTGCGCTGGCGGTCGTAGCGGTCGATCTGCGCCGGGCCGCTTTCGATCGTGAGCGTGGCCACATTGCCCAGCATCACCGGCCCGCGCGAGCCAGGCACCGCGAGGCGCGACAGCAGGTCGATGTCGGTGCGGGCATCGGCGGCGAGCTTGACGACGATCGGCACCTGGCGCTGGCTCAGGTTGAGTTTGGCGAGCGCCTGGTCGTAGTCGCCGGCGGTCGCGATGCGCAGCGTGTCGGCAATCGCGGCGGATGTAACGCCCAGATCTGCGGCACGCGCTGAGTCGGGCCGCACGATCAGCTCGGGGCGCACCAGGCTGCTGGTCGAGACGACGTTGCCGATGCCGGAAATCGTGCGCAGCTCGCGCTCGACCTGCCTCGCATGCGCGCCGAGCGCGTCACCGTCTTCACCGGCCAGCACCAGCACGTATTTCTCGCTCGAACCGCCGAGCCCGACCTTGATGCGCGCGCCGGGCAGCACCGCGAGCGCCTCGCGCAAGCGCTCTTCGACGACCTGTTTCTTGACGCCGTGGCGCTCGCCGCGCGGCGTCATGTTGATCGTCAGCGTGGCCTTGCGCACTTCGGCTGCACCGGCCGGCGCGAACGGGTCGCCGCCGGTCGCGCCGCCGCCGATCGCGGTGTAGACCAGTTTCACGTCGGCGTTCTTCTGCACGATCTCGCGCGCGGCTTCAGCGGCCGCGAAGGTCTGCGCGAAGGTCGCGCCCGGCGGCAGCGAGATCGAGACCTGCGTCTGCGAGAGGTCGTCGGGCGGGATGAAGCCGGTGGGCAAAAACGGCACCAGCGCGAACGAGCCGGCGAGGAACGCGGTCGCCGCGATCGTCGTCAACACGCGGTGCTTCAAAGCGGCTTTGACCCAGCGCATGTAGATCGCGATCCAGCGGCCCTCTTTGTGCTCCTTCTTGGGCACCTTGAGGATGTAGGCCGACATCATCGGCGTCAGCATGCGCGCGACCACCAGCGAGATGAAGACCGCGATCGCCGCCGTCCAGCCGAACTGCACGAAGAACTTGCCCGGCACGCCGCTCATGAACGCAGTCGGCAAGAACACGGCGATCAGCGTGAACGTGGTCGCGATCACCGCGAGGCCGATCTCGTCGGCGGCTTCCATCGCCGCGACGAATGGCGACTTGCCCATTCTCAAGTGCCGCATGATGTTCTCGATCTCGACGATCGCGTCGTCGACCAGGATGCCGACCACGAGCGACAGCGACAGCAAGGTCACGCCGTTGAGCGTGAAGCCGAACAGGTACATCACGCCGAACGCCGGGATGATCGACAGCGGCAGTGCGGTCGCCGAGACCAGCGTGGCGCGCCAGTCGCGCAGGAACAGCCACACGACCAGCACCGCGAGCGCGGCGCCCTCGAACAGCAGCGTCATCGAGCCTTCGTAGTTCTCCTGCACCGGGTCGACGAAGTTGAAGGCCTCGGTGACCGTGATCTCGGGGTGCGCGGCTTTGAGCACGTCGAGCTGCTTGCGCACGCCGGCCGCGACATCGGTCTCGCCCGCGCCGCGCGTGCGCACGATCTCGAACCCGACCACCGGTTTGCCGTTGAGCAGCGCAGCAGAGCGCTGCTCGGCGGTGGTGTCGGAAACGTTCGCGACCTGGTCGAGCCGGATGCGCCGGCCGTCGGTCAGCGTGACCTCCATGCGCGCGAGTTCTTCGGCCGACTTCACGGTCGCGATCGTGCGCACCGATTGTTCGGCGCCGCCCACATCGGTGCGACCGCCCGAGGCTTCTTGCTGCGTCATGCGCAGCTGGCGCGAGATGTCGGCGGCGGTCGCGTTCAGCGCCTGCAGCCGGGCCGGGTCGAGCTCGACGCGCACCTCGCGCGTCACGCCGCCCACGCGCGCGACCGAGCCGACGCCGCGCACGCTGAGCAGTTGCTTGGTGACGGTGTTGTCGACGAACCAGCTGAGTGCCTCGTCGTCCATGCGGGTCGAGGCGATGGTGTAGGTGAGGATCGGCGCGCCGGAGAGCTCCATCTTCGTGACCACCGGGTCGCGCAGGTCGCCGGGCAGGTCGGCCCTGACGCGCGCCACGGCGGCGCGCACGTCGTCGACGGCTTCTTGCGTCGGCTTCTCGAGGCGGAACTCGGTCGTGATGATCGCGGATCCGTCCTGCACAGTGGTGTAGATGTGCTTGACGCCCTGCAGGGTCGCGATCGAGTTCTCGAGCTTGCGCGCGACCTCGGTCTCGAGCTGCGACGGCGACGCGCCGGGCAGCGCGGCGGTCACCGTGACAGTGGGCAGGTCGATGTCCGGAAAGTTCTGGATCTTCATCGCCTTGAAGGCCAGCAGGCCCATCAGGCTGAGCATGATGAAGAGCAGCACCCCCGGAATCGGATTGCGGATCGACCAGGCGGAAACGTTCATGTCGTGTTCCTCACTGCACGGCCACGGCGGGCTTCGCCGGTGGAGTCACAAGCGCCGGCTTGGCCGGTGGAGTCACAAGCGCCGGCTTCGCCGGCGCGGCATCGGCGACCACGCGCACGGTGTCACCATCGCCGAGGAAACCGCCGCCCGCCGCGACCACGCGCGCCGAGGCATCGATGCCGCCGGTGATCTCGATGCGATCGCCGACACGGCGGCCGACGGCCACCTTGACCTGGGTCAGCTTCGAGTCGGGGCCGACGCGCAGCACATAGCTGAAGCCGTCGCGCAGCAGCACCGCGCTTTGCGGCAGGGTCAGGCCCGAG
>JANMWQ010000060.1:0-2929 GCA_031394085.1 Rhizobacter sp.
CGACAGCATCGGCCTCGGCGAAGACGGGCCGACGCACCAGTCGATCGAGCACGCGGCCTCGCTGCGGTTGATCCCCGGCCTCGATGTCTGGCGCCCCTGCGACACCGCCGAGACCGTGATCGCCTGGGCCTGCGCGATCGAGAGCAAGGGCCGGCCGAGCGCGCTGCTGCTGTCGCGCCAGGCGGTGCCGTATGCGCCGAAGAAGTCGCTCGACGGCATCTCGAAAGGCGCCTACGTGCTGGCCGAGCCGAGCGAGGTCGGCCTGAAGAAAAAGGCGCAGGCCGTGATCATCGCGACCGGCTCCGAGGTGCAACTCGCACTCCACGCGCAGCAGGCGCTCGCCAAGAGCGGTATCGCCGTCAACGTCGTCTCGATGCCGTCGACCAGCGTGTTCGATCGCCAGACCGAGGCCTACAAGACCAGCGTGCTGCCCAAGGGCCTGCCGCGCATCGCGGTCGAAATGGGCGTGACCGGCGGCTGGTGGAAGTACGGCTGCGCCGCCGTCGTCGGCATCGACACCTACGGCGAATCGGCGCCCGCGCCGGTGCTGTTCAAGCACTTCGGCTTCACGCCCGAAAACGTGGTCGCGACGGTGCGCCGCGTGCTGCAGCGGGCCTGAACGTGGGGCCCGCCGTTCGTCTGATGGCGTGCGCTGCGCTTGCGGTCTGGTCGGCGCTGTCGGCCCGCGCCGCTGATGCATTGCCGCCGCCGGTCTACGCCGTCAAGCAACAGGTCGCCACGACGGGTTCCAACATTCCCAAGAACGTGGTGACCAGTTCGAAGGTTCCGATCAACCGCCGCTACGCCGAGCTGACCCCGGACGAGCAGGAGGTTGTCAAGTCGGCCTACGACGCGATGCGACCACTCGACGAGCCGCCATACCCGATCGACGGTTTAGGGCCGGTCTTCGAAGCGCTGCGTGAGGTCCAGCGCAAGGTGCTGGCCGAGGGCGAACTCTCGATGTTCGTCGAAGTCGATCCACTTGGAAATGCCACCGCCGTCAGCGTGATGAAGTCGCCCGACCCGAAGCTGACGCAGGTGGTCGCCAGCGTGCTGATGTTGACCAAATATAAGCCCGCGGTCTGTCGCGGACAACCTTGCCAGATGGCCTATCCGCTGCGCATGTCCTTCAAGGTCGAGCGCTAGCGCCTCAGTCTGCGCCCACCAGTTTGCCGCCATTTCAACCGACCCCCAGGAGAAAACAATGACCATCAAAATCGGCATCAACGGCTTCGGCCGCATCGGGCGCATGGTGTTTCGTGCCGCCATTCAGAACTTCGACGACATCGAAATCGTCGGCATCAACGACCTGCTCGAACCCGAGTACCTCGCCTACATGCTGCAATACGACTCGGTGCACGGCCGGTTCAAAGGCAGCATCGAAGTCGACGGCCACACGTTGATCGTCAACGGCAAGAAGATCCGCCTGACGCAAGAGCGCGACCCCGCCAACCTGAAATGGGCCGAGGTCGGTGCCGACATCGTGGTCGAGGCGACCGGCCTGTTCCTGACCAAAGAAACCGGCCAGAAGCACCTCGACGCCGGCGCGAAAAAAGTGATCTTCTCGGCACCGTCGAAGGACGACACGCCGATGTTCGTCTTCGGTGTCAACGACAAGACTTACAAGGGCCAAGCGATCATCTCGAACGCCTCGTGTACGACCAACTGCCTGGCACCTGTGGCGAAGGTGCTCAACGACAAGTGGGGCATCAAGCGCGGCCTGATGACCACGGTGCACGCGACCACCGCGACGCAGAAGACGGTCGACGGCCCGAGCAACAAAGACTGGCGCGGCGGCCGTGGCATCCTGGAGAACATCATCCCGTCGAGCACCGGCGCGGCCAAGGCGGTGGGCGTCGTGATCCCCGAGCTCAACAAGAAGCTGACCGGCATGTCGTTTCGCGTGCCGACCTCCGATGTGTCGGTGATCGATCTGACCGTCGAGCTCGAAAAGCCCGCGACCTACGCCGAGATTTGTGCCGAGATGAAAGCGCAGTCGCAAGGTGCCATGAAGGGCGTGCTCGGCTACACCGAAGACAAGGTCGTCTCGACCGACTTCCGCGGCGAGCCGATGACCTCGGTGTTCGATGCCGATGCCGGCATCGCGCTCGACGGCACCTTCGTCAAGGTGATCGCGTGGTACGACAACGAGTGGGGCTACTCGAACAAGGTGCTCGAGATGGTGCGTGTGGTCGCGAAGTAGGCGCCTTGCCGCGCGGCCTATGATCGCGCCTGCAGCGGGTACCGACGGTGAGCGTCGACACAACTTTTCGATCGGACGCGCCACAGCAATCATTGCGCTCCGCCGCGCAGGCCCAATCCGGACGCTTTGCGTTCCGACACGCGCGGCATCAAACCAATCAACAGCAAGGATTCGAGACGTGAAGAACTTCAAGTGGTGGCCGGCATTCGGCGCGGTGGCAGCAGCGGTCGCATTGGCAGGCTGCGGCGGAGGCGGCAATGACAACTCGTCGGGCAACGTGTCGCTCCGGCTCGTCAACGCAACGCTCACCCATGCCTCGCTCGACCTGCTGGTCAACGCCGCCGTCTCCGAACCCGCGAAGGCGACGGCCACTGACAAGGCCAGTGCGTATGCCGCGCCACCGAGCGGCAGCGTGACGCTGCAGATCAACGACGCCGGCGGCGCCACCGCGCTTGCCACCATCACGCCGACGCTGACTGGCGGCAACCACTACACCTTGCTCGCCTACGAATCGGGCGGCGCCGTCAAGACGGCGATCCTGAACGAAGATTTCGCCGCGCCTGCGGCCGGCGCCGTCACGCTGCGCATCGTCGACGCGGCGGCCGAGGCCGGCCCGCTCGACGTGTACGTCACTGCCAACGCCTGCACCAGCCTGGCGGGTGTGGCACCGAGCTACAGCTTCGTCTCGCCGACGACCACCACGTCGGTCTCGCTGGCGCCGACACC
>JANMWQ010000073.1:0-1910 GCA_031394085.1 Rhizobacter sp.
ATGCCCGGCACGCGCTGGTTCCCAGGCGCGCAGGTCAACTACGCGCAGCACTTGCTCTCGCACGCTGACCGCGCTCACGCCGCCGGGCACCCGGCCATCGTGTTCCAGAACGAGGCGATGCAGGCGCGCGGCGAGATGCAGCAAATCACCTGGCCCGAATTGCGCCGCCAGGTCGCGTCGCTGGCGGGCGAGTTGACGAAGCTCGGTGTGCAGCGCGGCGACCGCGTCTGCGCCTTCCTGCCGAACATCCCGCAGACGGTGGTCGCGTTCCTCGCCTGCGCGAGCCTCGGCGCGATCTGGTCGGTGTGCTCGCCCGACATGGGCCCGGTCGCGGTGCTCGACCGCTTCCGCCAGATCGAGCCGAAGGTGCTGATCGCGTGCGACGGCTACACCTACGGCGGCGTCGCGCACGATCGCATGGCCGTGCTCGTCGGCCTGCTCGACGCGCTGCCCAGCGTGCGTGACGTGGTGCTGTTGAAGTACCTGAACGCGGCGGTCGACGCATCGGTGCTCGCGTCGCCCGAGCGCAGGCTGCACGACTTCGCCAGGTTCACGTCGCACGACACGCCGCTCGCGCCCGCCTGGCTGCCGTTCGACCACCCGCTGTGGGTCGTCTACTCCAGCGGCACGACCGGCCTGCCGAAGCCGATCGTGCACGGTCACGGCGGCGTGATGATCGAGGCGTTGAAGGCCGGTGCGCTGCACAACGATGTCGGCGCCAGCTACGTCAGCGGCGACCGCTACCACTGGTACAGCGCCACCGGCTGGATCATGTGGAATGCGCAGCTCGGCGCGCTGCTCGGCGGCACGACGATCTGCATCTACGACGGCAATCCCGGCGGCGCGGCGCTGGCGTCGTCCAAGGCGCCCGATCTGACGACGCTGTGGCGTTTCGCCGCCGATGCCGGCGTGACTTTCTTCGGTGCCGGCGCGGCGTTCTTTGCGAGCTGCCTGAAGGCCGGCGTCGAGCCCGCGAAGGTCTGCGACCTCTCGGCGTTGCGCGCGATCGGCTCGACCGGCTCGCCGCTCGCGATCGACGCCTACGAATGGATCTGGTCGCAGATGCCGCAGGTCGACGGCCCGCATGGCAAGCAACGCATCTGGCTCACGCCGATCTCCGGCGGCACCGACTTTGCCGGCGCCTTCGTTGCCGGCCTGCCGACGCTGCCGACAGTGGCCGGCGAGATGCAGTGCCGTTGCCTCGGTGCCGCCGTCGAAGCCTGGAACGACGCCGGCGAGCCGCTGGTCGACGAGGTCGGCGAGCTCGTTTGCGTGAAGCCGATGCCGTCGATGCCGCTGTATTTCTGGAACGACGCCGGCAACGCCCGTTACCTCGGCAGCTACTTCGACATGTACCCCGGCGGAAATGGGAAGCCTGCGGTATGGAGGCACGGCGACTGGATCAAGATCACGTCGCGCGGCGGCGCGATCATCTACGGCCGCTCGGACGCGACGATCAACCGCCACGGCATCCGCATGGGCACCTCGGAGCTGTACCGCGCGATCGAGGCGATGCCCGAGGTGCTCGACAGCCTGGTCGTCGACCTCGAATACCTCGGCCGCGAAAGCTACATGCCGCTGTTCGTCGTGCTGCGCGAAGGGCTCACGCTCGACGACGCGCTGACCCGGCGGATGAAAGACAGCATCCGCGCGGCGCTCTCGGCGCGCCACGTGCCCAACGAGATCTTTCACGTCACGGCCGTGCCGCGCACCTTGTCGGGCAAGAAGATGGAGCTGCCCGTCAAGAAGCTGTTGATGGGCACGCCGGCCGACCAGGTGTTCAACATCGACGCGATGGGTGGTGCCGAAAGAGCGGCGGCGTGTGTCGAGTGGTTCGTCGCGTTCGCAGCGAAACGCGCGTGATATGGCTGGGCGCTCGAAACTGTAGAGTCAAAGAACGCCGACTCGCC
>JANMWQ010000179.1:0-6159 GCA_031394085.1 Rhizobacter sp.
GAATCG
This sequence comes from Rhizobacter sp., assembly GCA_031394085.1. Classification (GTDB taxonomy): domain Bacteria; phylum Pseudomonadota; class Gammaproteobacteria; order Burkholderiales; family Burkholderiaceae_C; genus LMDS01. Next base: position 7 of record JANMWQ010000179.1, read on the forward strand.
CCTCGCTCAACGGTGAATCGCAAGCGTGAAATCTGCACCCTCCGCTGTCGATACGTCCCTACAGACCGAGTTCAGCGTCGCAGAGATATTCGTCGCATGGCACAGCGTGCCCTCTCTTTCGAAAGCGACGAATCATGGTGACTCGACATTTGAACCCGAACCGCACGACATCCGTCGTTGGCCCCCTCGGCGGCCGCATCGAGCGAGCGCTGCGATGGGCGGTGGTGCTGTTGTCGGCATGGTTTTGCCTGCCCGCATTCGCCGCCGACGCCGACGTGAGCATCGAGCTCACGGCCTGGGCTGTCGGTAAAGGCGCCGATGGCAACGAACACCTGATCGCCGCCGACCGGGTCAAGCCGGGCGAGCCGCTTCAGTACCGTGCCGTCTACACCAACCACGGCCGCCAGCGGGTCCGCGACCTGGTGGCCAGCCTGCCGATTCCGGTCGGCACCGAACTCATCGAAGCACCGAGCCTGCTGCCCGCGACGACAGCGAGCCTCGACGGCAAGGTGTTCGCTGCGACGCCGCTGATGCGCAAGGTGCGCGCTGCCGATGGCCGATTCGTCGACGAACCGGTGCCGCTGGGCGAGTACCGCGTGCTGCGCTGGCCGCAGCGCGATCTCGCGGCGAACGCCACTTTCAGCGTGGGCGCGCGAGTTCGCGTCGTCGCCCCCGCCGCCGCATCGCCCTCACGCAACCCTTAGGACACGACAATGAGCTCACATTGGGACCAACTGAAGCGCCGCCTCGCGGCCGCGATCGGTGCGTTGACTATCGGGGCCGCGATCGTGGCTGCGCCGACCGCGTCGTTCGCCGCACCTGCGGCCGGCACGGCCATCGGCAACCAAGCCTCGGCGACCTACACCGACGCGTCGAGCGCGGTGCGCACCGTCACCTCCAACCTCGTGGTCGCGATCGTGCAGCAGGTCGGCAGCCTGACGCTGACCCAAACGGCAAGTCGCACCGTCGCTGTCGGCAGCCAGGTGAGCTACCCGCTCACGCTGACCAACACCGGCAACGGCGCCGACACCTTCACGCTCGGCTCCACCCAATCGGGTGCGTTCGCGTTCACCTCGGTCGTGTTCTATGCCGACGCCAACGGCGACGGCGTGGCCGACAACAGCACACCGATCACAGCGAGCACTGCGCTGGCGATGGGCGAGGTGTTCCGCTTCGTCGCGGTCGGCACGGTGCCGACGACCGCCGCGTCGGGCAACAGCAACAGCCTGATCGTGACCGCGGCCAGCACGTTCGCCGCCGGCGTCTCTGCCAGCGTGACCGACACCACCACCGTGACCTCGAACGCGGTGGTCAATGTCACCAAGACGATGAGTTCGGGCGCAGGCTTGCCCGGCAGCGGCCCGCACACCGTGACGCTGAGCTACAACAACAGCGGCAACACCGCCGCCACCGCGGTGCAGCTGCGCGACGCGCTGCCCGCCGGCATGGGCTACGTGGCCGGCTCGGCGCGCTGGAGCGCCACCGGTGCCACCGTGCTCACCGACGCGAGCAACAGCGACGTGCAAGGCAGTGGCGCGACCATCGTCTACGACTTCGGCGTGACCGCGGCGAACCAGGCCACGGCCGTGATCGCCAGCGTGGCGCCCGGCCAGTCGGGCACCGTGACGTTCCAGGTCGGCATCGCCAGCTACGACACCGCAGCCGCGAGCGGTCAGCTCGCCGGCGTGTTGAACAACACCGCGAGCGTCACCTACAACGACGGCGCTGCGACCATCGGACCGGTGCCGAGCAACACCTTCGCGTTCAGCGTCAACCCCGTCGCCGCCGTGACGATGACGGGTCAGACGGTGGCCAGTGCGGCACAAGGCGGCACGGTCAGCTTCACGAACATCGTTCGCAACAACGGCAACGCGACCGACAGCTTCGATTTCACGGTCGGCGCCTCCGCCTTCCCCGCCGGCAGCAGCTTCCAGCTCTACCAGGCCGACGGCGTGACGCCGCTGCTCGACACCAACGGCAACGGCGTGCCCGACACCGGCCCGCTCGCCAGTGGCGCGACCTACAACGTGGTGCTGCGCGTGACGCTGCCGACCGGCTCGGTCGGCGGCCCGTACGCCGTGAGCAAGGCCGCGACCTCCAAGCTCGACCCGACCAAGACCGTGACCGTGACCGACACGCTGACGGCCATCGTCGCGAACTCGGTCGACCTGACCAACAACGCGGCGATCGGCGGCGCCGGCGTGACGGGGGTCGGCGCCGGGCCTGAGGCGCTGCCGCAAACCAGCAACGCCGCCAACCCGGGCACGACCACGCGCTTCTCGCTCTACGTCAACAACACCAGCCCTGTGGCCGACACCTACGACCTCGCCGCCAGCACCAACGCGAGCTTCGCGAGCGTCGTGCTGCCGGCCGGCTGGACCGTCGTGTTCCGCGACGCGGCGAACGCCGTCATCACCAACACCGGCGTCGTCAACGCAGGCACCGCCCGGCAGGTGTTCGGCGACGTGAACGTGCCGGCCGGCCAGGCCGCGATTCCGGCACCGGGCCAGTCGGTTTTCTTCCGCGTGCTGTCGCCGGCTTCGGGCGCGATCGACCGCAAGCATGATGCGGTCGTCGTCAACACGGTTCGGAGCATCCAGATCACGCCGAACAACACCGCGCAGGTGTCCGCCGGCAGCTCGATCGTCTATGGCCACACGCTGACCAACGCCGGCAACGTGATCGAGAACGGCGGCACGAGCGTCATCGCGTTCGCACTCGCCGACACGCAAGCCGCGTTCAGCTCGATCGTCTACCGCGATGCCAACAACAACGGCGTGATCGACCCGAGCGACCCGGTCGTGAACACGCCGGCAGACCTCGGCCCGATCGCGCCGGGCGCGAGCGTGCGACTGTTGGTGCGCGTGAGCGCCGCGGCCGGTGCGGCGGCGGGCATCATCGACACGACGACGCTCAGCGTGATAAGCAGCGGCATCGTCAACGGCAGTGTCGCGCCGGCCGCCACCAGCGCCACCGACACGACCACCGTGATCGCCGGCAACCTGGTGCTGCTCAAGGAACAGGCGCTCGACGCCAATTGCGACGGCCTGGCAGACACCGCCTTCAGCAACGCGAACATCTCGGTCGGCGCCACGCCCGGCGCCTGCGTGCGCTACCGCGTGACGATCACCAACATCGGCACCTCCGGTGCGCTCAGCGTGGTCGTGAGCGACGCGACGCCGGCGAACACGACGTACCACGCGACCGTGGCTGCATCGAGCAGCCAGGGCGGTACCAGCGCGCCGGCAGGCGGCAGTGCGGGCACGGTCAGCGCGGCCGTCGGCACGCTCGCGCCGAGCGCGTCGGCGGTGTTGAGCTTCGGCGTGCGGATCAACCCGTAACCGACCGGACCGCGCAGCACCATGGCAACCGGCCTGTGGGCTCGGCGGGCGAGCCGCGCGCTGCGCGCGTGGCTCGTGGCGCTGTTCGGGCTTGCGGCGTCGATCGCATTGCCCCACGCGGCGCAGGCCGCGCCGGCCGCCGGCAGCGTGATCGAGAACACCGCGCGTGCGACCTATTTCGACACCGACCGCGGCTTCAACGCGACGCTGCTGTCCAACACCATCAGCATCACGGTGCAGCCGCTCGAAGCGCTGCTGCTCACCAGCGACAACGCGCTGCGCCGCGCCGCCGGCGGCATCGCCTCGCTGCCGCACCGCCTGACCAACACCGGCAACGCGACCAGCACCTACGTGCTGACCTACGCCAACCGAACCGACGACGATGTCGACCTGAGCGGCCTGCGTTTGGTGTGGGACAAGAACGGCAACGGCGTGGCCGATTCGGGCGAACCGCCGATCGCCAGCGGCACCACCTTCGGCCCGCTCGCCGCCGGTGAATCGGCCGACTTCGTGCTCGCCGGCACCGTGCCCGACGGCACGCTCGCTGGCCGCGTCGCGCGGCTCGAGCTCAACGTGCGCAGCGTCGCGCAAGGCGTGGCTGCGACCAACATCGACAGCGTCACGGCGGCCGATGGCGCGCAACTGCAGATCGTCGCCGCGGCATCGAACCTGGCGCCGAGCCCTGGCGACACGGTCACGATCACGCTGAGTGCCAGCAACACCGGCAACCGACCCGCGAGCGGCTTGGCGGTGAACGTCGACGGGCTCACCGCCACGCTGCTGCTGGTGCGCGACGTGATCCCCGCGAACACCACCTTCGCAGCGCTCGGTCCGGCCGGCGGGGCCGTGGCGCTCTACCACCTGCGCGGCCAGCCCGAGCAGAGCTACACCCGCAACGCGCCGGCCGATTTGCGCCAGGTCGATGCGATCGCATTCGGCTTCGCGCTCGACATGGCACCGGGGCAATCCGTCAGACGCAGCCTCGAGTTGCGGGTCAACGCCAACGCGGCCGGGCCGATCGGCGGCAGCGGCTGGCTGATGTTCATGGACGGCGTGCAGACGCAACCGAGCGCCGTCGAGTCGAACGTGGTGCGGATGGTGGTCGCCGGCCCGCCGCCTGCGCTGCGCCTGTACAGCGATGCGCAATACGGGCGCGGCCTTGCCGTGCTGAGGGCGGGACAGCCGTTCTACGTGGCGCTCGACGCGGCCCGCTGCAACCTCGACCCGCTGCGGGCCGAGACGCACCCGATCACCATCTCGTCCGCGCTCACCGGCGATGCGGAGGCGTATGTCGCGACTGAAACCGGGCCCAACACCGGCGTGTTCCACATCGAACCCGCGGTGCCGACGAGCGACGCGCTGACGACGCCGATGGCGCGCGGCGATGGCCGCGTCTCGGTGCGGCCGAACGACCAGTTGCTGGCCTCGACCACCGGCTGCGGCGCAGCGCTGATGCAGGCGAGCGCGCTGGTCGATCCGTTCGGCGTGGTGTTCGACAGCAAGACCGATGCGCCGCTCGCCGGCGCCATCGTCACGCTGATCGACGTGAGCGGCGCCGGCAACGGCGGCCGCCCGGGCGCACCGGCGCGCGTGCTGCTCGCCGACGGTGTGAGTGCCGCGCCCAGCGTGCTCACGACCGGGGCCGACGGCCACTACCAGTTCCCGCTCGTCGCGCCCAGCGTCTACCGGCTCGTGGTAACGCCACCCAGCCCCTACACCTTCGCATCGACGCTGGCCGCGAGCCTGCTGCCCGCCGGGCGCAGCATCGACGCGGGCGGGTCGTACGCCGGCACCTTCACGGTCCTGGAGGCGAGCGCGCCGGTGCGCATCGACATCCCGCTCGATGCCGACCCGCGCGCCGGCTTCTTCATCGAGAAGACCAGCGCGCGCAAGACGGTCGAGCTGGGCGAGTTCGTCGACTACCAGATCAAGGTCAAGAACGTGACCGGTCAATTGCTCGGTCGCATCCGCGTCACCGATAGATTGCCCGCCGGTTTCGCCTACCTGCGCGGCAGCGCGCGGCTCGATGGCGGCAGCACCCGGCTCGACCGTTCGGCGCTGCCCGAGCCCGAGGGCGGCGTCGGGCCGGCGCTCGTCTTCAACCTCGGCTCGATCAACGACGGCGCGGTGCTCACGCTCACCTACCGCGTGCGCGTCGGCCCCGGCGCGCTGCAGGGCGACGGCATCAACCGGGCGCAGGCCACCAGCGCCGGGCCGTTGCCCAAGCTCAGCAACGAGAGCCGCGCCGCGGTGCAGGTGCTGCCCGGCGTGTTCAGCGACCGCGGGCTGCTGGTCGGCAACGTCTACGCCGACTGCAACCGCAACCGCGAGCGCGACGACGCCGAGCCGGGCATCGCCGGTGTGCGGCTGTTCCTCGAAGACGGCACCCACGTCACCACCGACCGCCTCGGCCGCTACAGCCTGTACGGCCTGCGCCCGCAGACGCACGTGCTCAAGCTGGATGCGACCACGCTGCCGTTCAGTGTCGGTCCGCAGGGCGTGGCGCTGCTGGCGCGGCTCGACAACCGCCAGGCCGGCGACCCGGGCAGCCGCTTTGTCGACATGAAGAACGGCGAACTGCAGCGGGCCGACTTCGCGGTCGAAGGTTGCAGCGAGGCGGTCGCCGCGGCGATCGCGGCGCGCGCCGAAGCGGCCGCGCGCAACGACGAAGACACCGAGACTGCCCGTGACGCGCGCCTGGGCGCCGACCCGCGCATGCCGGCCGTGGCCGACGTGAAAGCGTTGCCCGCGAGCGGCCTGGTCGGCGCCGGCAACCTGCCTTCCACCGCGCCAGGTGCCGCGCTGCGCGGCG
>JANMWQ010000183.1:0-1698 GCA_031394085.1 Rhizobacter sp.
CAACCGGCTCCTGCCCTGACGGTGGCCTGTAGAAACATAGCTGGAAGTCATGAAGCCTCGGCGTCACATTTATGTTTCTTAAGACGCAGCACGGAGACGGCATTGCGCCCATCTCACGATCTCGCCAGTAGTATCATCCCGCATAAACGCAGCGACAAAGCTCCTCGCTTCAATGCGGCGAAACCAACTTGATTGGCAGGTTGGTGCTTTCCAGACCGTTGCCCGTCAAAACAACATTGATTGGCGGCATCAGAAGAGCAGCCATTGCGTGTTCATCCGAGCCGACGGTCGCACGCTGTCGGTCCCGGCACATCGGCCGATCAAGCCGATCTATGTGCGGAAGTTTGTCGAACTCATTGATGGGGCGTAGACCATGAGCAAGCTGACCGACTACCCTTTCGAAGTACGCCCTCTCTCGTCAGAAGAGGGTGGCGGCTTCCTCATCTCTTTCCCTGATTTCGCAGAGTGCATTTCTGACGGCGAAACCGTTGACGCTGCCATCGAGAGCGGCCGCGACGCGCTCAAGGCCACCATCGCCGCGCTCAAGGCAAAAAAGTTGCCTGTGCCAGCCGCCAACAGCGGTGGTGTCGCATCTGGGAAGTTCGTAGCTCGTGTCCCAAAGACTGTGCATGCCCAACTGGCCGCCCGCGCGCGCGCAGAGGGCGTGTCACTCAACGCTCTCGTCCTTACTTTCATTGCCCAGGGGCTCGGCGGCAATGGCAGCAAGGCACGGGCAAAGCGTGCTGCCTAACCCTTTGCTTCACCAGAAGGCATTGGCTTGATCGCACCGAAACCTCCGCGAGGTTTCAGCGCCCGCTAAGGCTTGACGCGCGCCACGCGCAGCACCGCTGGCGAGCGCTTGAGTGTGCGCATCACATCGGCCAGGTGCAGGCGGTCGCGCACGCTGAGCAGCAGTTGCAGTTCGGTCGTCTCGGCGGCCGGCTCGTTGCCCATCTCGATGTGCGTGATGTCGGCCTCGGCCTCGCTCACGGCCTGAGCCACCTGCGCGAGCACGCCTTTGCCGTTGTTGACGAGCAGGGTCACGGCGGTCTCGAACGCTCGCGTCGGCTGCTCGGCCCAGTCGACGCCCATCCAGCGTTCGCTGTCGCGCTCGAACAGCCGCTTGCCGACGCTGCACTCGACCGTGTGCACCATCAGCCCCTCGCCGCGGCCGAGGTAGCCCACGACGCCGTCACCGGGAATCGGCCGGCAACACGGCGCGAGCCGCACCGAAGCGCCTTCGCTGCCGTCGATCAGCACGAGGCCTTGCGAGGGCGCGTCGTCGTCGGCGTAGCGGCCCATGGTCAGCGTGAGCGCATCGGGTTTGGTGCCGTGCTCGGCCATCAGCTTGGTCAGCCGCTTCGCGACGATGGTCGCGATCTTGCGGCCCAGGCCGAGGTCGGTGAACAGGTCTTCGCGGGTTTTGTTGCCGCTCCAGCGCGTGAGCTGCAGCCAGAGCGCCGCGTCGGCCGGTTCGCCGCTCGGCAGGTGCAGGCCTTCGGCACGCATCGCCTGCGCGAGCATCTTCTCGCCCAGGTCTTGCGACTCTTCCTGCTCCATGTTTTTCAGGTAATGGCGGATCTTCGAGCGCGCGCGGCCGGTGCGCACGAAGTTGAGCCACGCCGGGTTCGGCCGCGCGCCCGGCGTGCCGATGATCTCGACCACATCGCCGCTGCGCAGTTCGGTGCGCAGCGCGAC
>JANMWQ010000234.1:0-1745 GCA_031394085.1 Rhizobacter sp.
GACATGAAATCGCTCTCGGCCCTCAACATGACGCTGCTGACGCGTGCCGGCGATGCCGCGCCGTGGCGCGTTGCGCTGACCAGCGTGCCGGCCGATCGCGCCGCGGGCTTCGGGCGCGAGGCGTGGTCATCGGCCGATTCATTCAACCACTCCTCCAACACCGCCTCCGGCATGCGTTCGGTCGATTTCGCGAACGAAGCATTCGGCGTGCGCGCGAAGTGGCTCACGCCGTCGGTGCTGGCGCTGGTCTCGCTCTCGATCGACGAAGCGGTGCGCCCGCCGCGCGATCTGCAGATCGGCCTGGCGGCGATCACGCTGCTCGGCTTCGTCGTGTTCGTGTTCGGCAGCCTCTTCACCGCGCAGCGCGTGACCGTGCCGCTGCGCGCGCTGTCAGCGGCGGCCGATCGGCTCGGCGCCGGCGACTACACCACCCCGATGCGCGGCGTGAAGCGCGTCGACGAGATCGGCCACCTCGCGCACGCGTTCGAGCAAATGCGCGTGAGCGTCGGCGAGAAGCAGGCGCAAATCCTCAAGCTCGCGTACTGGGACAGCCTGACCGGCCTGCCCAACCGCGTGCAGTTCCGCGACGCGGTGCGCGACGCCATTGCACAAGCGCAGGCACAAGCCCAGGCCGACGGCAGCGCCGACCCGACTGTGGCGGTCATCATGCTCGACCTCGACCGCTTCAAGCACGTCAACGATGTGCTCGGCTACCGCGTCGGTGATCTGCTGCTGGGCCGCGTCGGCGAGCGCCTGAGCCAGCAGATGGTGCGCGGCGACGACCTGGTCGCGCGCCTCGGCGGCGACGAGTTCGCGGTGCTGCTGCGGCGCGGCGATGCGGCGCTCGCGCAATCGGTCGCCAAGCGCATCGGCAGCGCGTTCGACGAACCGCTGACGCTCGAAGATCACACGGTCGACATGGGCGCCGGCATCGGCATGGCCTGCTGGCCGCAACACGCCGCCGATGCCGACACGCTGCTGAGCCGCGCCGAGATCGCCATGTACGCCGCAAAGCGCCGCACGCAAGGCCCGCTGATGTACGAGGCCGCGATCGACGCTGCGAGCGCGCAAACGCTGTCGCTGCTGACCGAACTGCGCCGTGCGGTCGAGCACGGCGAGCTGCGCCTCTACCTGCAACCCAAACTCGCGCTCGACACCGGCCGCATCAGCGGCGCCGAGGCGCTGGTGCGCTGGATGCATCCTTCGCGCGGCCTGGTGCCGCCGATGGAGTTCATCCCCTTCGCGGAGCAGACCGGCTTCGTCCGCACGCTGACGATGTGGGTCTTCGAAGAGGCGGCGCGGCACTGGCTCGCGCTGCAGGCCGAAGGGTTGCCGCTGGTGATCTCGGTCAACCTGTCGACGCGCGACCTGCTCGACCCCGAGCTGCCGCAAAAATTCGATGCGCTGCTCGTCAAGCACCGCGTTCCGGCCGAGGCCTACTGCTTAGAGATCACCGAGAGCGCGATCATGGACGACCCGCAGCGGGCGCTGGCCACGCTCAACAAGCTGAGCGGCCTCGGCTTCAAGCTCTCGATCGACGACTTCGGCACCGGCTACTCGTCGCTCGCCTACCTGAAGCGGCTGCCGGTCGACGAGCTGAAGATCGACAAGTCGTTCGTGATGAGCATGGTCGAAGACCTCGACGACGCGAAGATCGTGAAATCGACGATCGATCTCGCGCACAACCTCGGGCTCACGGTGGTGGCCGAAGGCGTCGAGAACACCAAAGTCTGGGACGCCTTGCG
>JANMWQ010000228.1:0-2348 GCA_031394085.1 Rhizobacter sp.
GCGAAGAAGTCATTCAGCTTGACGTAGTGGCCCTGCTCGGCCGAGCCGCCGATCCACTGGCTGTCGCCGATGATCAGGTCGCAGAGCTTGCCCTTCGAGTTCAGCTCGTTGAGCATGCGGTCGGCGAAGTTGGTCCACGGCACGAACTCGAACTTCATCTTCACGCTGGACTTGGCGGTGAAGTCTTTCGAGAGTTCGACCAGCGCGTTCGCCGGGTCCCAGGCGGCCCAGCACAGCGTGATGGTTTTGTCTTGCGCCTGCACCGCGGTGCTGGCGAGGCCGAGGGCCGCGGTGGCGGCGAGCGCGAGCGCGGCCGGCAATGTTTTCAAGATCGATTTCATGTCAAGGTCTCCAATTGAATTTCTGGTCTGGGGAACACACCGGATTGCCGTTCACACCACGTTTTCGGCCGTCAGGATTTCGATGCGCGGCTGCACCACACTGAGTGCGCCGCGAACGTTCTCGCAGAGGCCGCGCAACACGCGCGCCGCCGCCAGAACGCAGTAATGGATGTCTTGGTGGAGCACGAACGACAAGCCGTCGGTGCCGAGCAGCGCGCGGTGGGTCTCGGTGAAGTCGTGGGCAATGACGCCGACCCGACCCGCGAGGCCCGCTGCGTCGATCGCGCGCGAAACACCGACCGTCCCCGAACCCACGACGTAGATGCCCGCCACGCGCGCAGGGTCGACCTCGGCGGCGAGGAAGGCCGCGAGCGTGCTCTGCGCACCGGCATCGTCGGCCGGCAAGTCGGGGGTGCGGACCATGCGCAATGTGGGAAAGCGCTCTTCGATCACCTGGGCGAAGCCGATGCGGCGCTCGATCTCGGCCGAGATGCGGGTGGCCTGCGAACTGAGCAGCAGCGTGTCGCGCCCTTCGCGGCCGGCCATGCGGCCGAGCAGCAACCCGGCCGTGCGACCGGCAGCGCGGTTGTCGGTGCCGATGCAGGTCTCGCGCATCGAGCCTGCTACGTCGGAGAACAAGGTCACCACGTGAACGCCGGAGCGCACGAGTTCGTTGATCGCCAGCTTGACCGCAGGCAGGTCGGGAGCGAACAGCGCGATGCCTTCGTAGTCTTGCAGCCGGGCCAGTTCGGCCGCGAAGCGAGCGGGGTCGGCGGCGTCGATGCGGTGGGTGATCTCGGTGATGTGCTGGTGCCGGAAATCGCCGGCGGCCTGCGCGATCTGCCGCTCCACCAAGCCGAGGAACGCCGTGTCGTCGCCGGGCAGGACGAACGCGAAGCGCATGTTCTCGCCGCGCCGCGGCCGGCCCGGCGGCTTGGGCGTGCCGAGGTCGCCGATCACCTGCATGACGCGCCGCTCGGTCTCTGCGTTCACGCCGCCGCGGCGATTCACCACCCGGTCGACCGTGGCCGTGCCGACGCCGGCGTGGCGTGCGATCTCGGCGATGGTGGGTGGTGACGGCATGGCAGAAGGGCTCGTTTGATGGCGTGATCGTAATAAAACCAATAAGTAAATCAATCAGGGTTTCGGAGCATCCGGCTGCGCGGCGACAGAGGGTGCGGCCGGCAGCCTGCGCCCGCGCGCATACGATGCACCCCTTCGAGGAACACCCGACATGAACATCGGCCGACGCGACTTCAATCAAATGCTGGCGTTCGCCTCGGCAGCGGGCATGACCCTGGCGCATCGCGATGTGCTCGCGGCCCAGCCCGGTGCCGCAGAGCGGCTCTACGCGCTACCGCCGTTCGGCAACGTGAGCTTCATGCACTTCACCGACTGCCACGCGCAGTTGATGCCGAGCTACTTTCGCGAGCCCAGCGTGAACCTCGGCGTCGCGGGCGCCACCGGCAAAGCGCCGCACCTCGTCGGGCAATCGCTGCTCGCAGAATTCGGCGTCGCTCCCGGCTCGGCAAGAGCGCACGCGTTCACTCACCTCGACTTCACCGCCGCGGCCCGCACCTTCGGCAAGGTGGGCGGCTTCGCGCACCTCGCGACGCTCGTGAAGCAGGTGCGGGCCTCGCGCCCGCATGCGCTGCTGCTCGATGGCGGTGACACCTGGCAAGGCTCGGCCACCGCGCTGTGGACCGAAGGGCAGGACATGGTCGACGCGAGCCAACTGCTCGGCGTCGACATGATGAGCGCGCACTGGGAGTTCACGCTCGGCGCGAAGCGCGTTCAAGAGATCGTCGACAAGGACTTCAAAGGCAAGACTGCGTTCCTCGCACAAAACATCAAGACAGCCGACTTCGGTGACCCGGTGTTCGAACCGTACGCGATGCGGCAGATGAACGGCGTTCAGGTGGCCGTCATCGGGCAGGCCTTCCCGTACACGCCGATCGCCAACCCGCGCTACTTCGTGCCCGACTGGTCGTTCGGCATCCAGGACGA
>JANMWQ010000289.1:0-11438 GCA_031394085.1 Rhizobacter sp.
GACGATCGCGGTGATGACTTGCAGGTAGAGCGACTGGTAGAACGGCTTGCGGGAAGGGCTGGAAACCATGGGAGATTTTGTTTGCATGATGCAAGTCGTTGAGGTGAGTGTTACCGCGCCGCGTGGCCCCGCGCAAGAGGGATTCCACAGACGTTGTGATGAATCGTGACCGAGCGCGTCGCTACGCTGCGGCCAGCAGGTGGGCAGCGTCGAGGCCCTCCGGAATGCGCTCGAAAAGTTTGGCAGCCGAGACCGGCGGCGCCACGTCGAACACCTGGTCGGGCACCCGCGCGAGTTCGCTCGCCGTCTCGATGCGGCGTGTCTGGGTTGGGCTGTTCACCGCAGGTTGTGGCGACGCATCGAGCCCGGGTGGGTCGCGCTCGGTGCCGCCGGGCGTGCGTGGCACGAGGCGCGGCACGAGGCGCAGCGGCGCGCCCAACAGCGCACTGAGCGTGGGCGAGTGCGGACCGGCGTAACCGAAGTGGCGGAAGTAGGCGTCTGGTTCGATCATTCGACCCGATTATCGAGTCGCCGCATCCGCTGCATCGGGCTCGGTGCCGACGATCGCATCGGGGCAGGAGCATCGCACGCTGCCGCCTGGCGCGCGGCGCGTGGATCGGTCGAGTCGAACGCGTGTTCGTCAGTTCGGCGGGCGGCTCTTCGATTCGCGTGCCAACGTGGCGCGGCATGCGGCGCGCAGTTGATCGTCGGTCTGGGCCTCGCAGCGGGCAGCAGCGTCGTCGACACCACCCCGCGAAGTTGCATTGCCACGCTGAACGGCGCCCTCTTCGCCCTTCGCCGGCGGGACCGGCTTCTTGCCGAACGGGACGTTGATTTGCCGCGTGACCGGGCGTTCGGGACGCAGGGTGCCGGGGGCGGCGGCGCGGTCGCCGGTTTCGGCCGCAGACCGCAGGCGCGGGCCGGTCGGAGCTTTGAACCGAGGTGACGAGGCGGCCGACGCCGACGGCTCCAGCGGTGTGCTCGCCTGCGCGAAGGCGCCTGACGCCGAACAGGCCAGCGCGCCCACCGCGAGAGATCGTGCGATGTGGATGTGACAGTGGCTTTTCATCGGGCACCTCGCAATGGCGCAGCGCCGGGCTGCGAATGCCTGCATCGTGCGCGCCGCCCCGGCCGTGCCCTGTAGGACGAGCCGCTGTCGCGCTATCGGCGACGGGCCGGCGCCGCGCTCGGCGCCCTCAGTGGCGGCGCGCGTCTGCCGGCAGCACCACACCCGCGCTTTCCAGCGCGCGTGCCACGTCGCCCCGACCCAGCGGCTTCGTCAACAACTCGCCGAAGCCGGCAAGCGCCGCGCGCACCCGGCTGGCGGGATCGACCTGCGCCGACACCATCAGCACCGCGGGCCCGGCATGCGGCCACGGCGCCGGCAGGGCGCGAATCTGCTGCAACAGCGCGACACCGGCGTCATCGAGCGCCACATCGAGAAAGACGGCCGCGAAAGGTCGCAGCGCGAGTTGGTTTTCGGCCTGCGAGATCGAGGCGACCGAGTGCGCCTGAAAGCCGAAGCGCTCGAGCAGCGCGCACAGCAAGGTGTTCGAGACCGCATCGGCGTCGAGCACGAGCGCGTCGCGCAGCGGCTCGGTGGTGGCCGGGTCGGAGCGGTCGCTGGCGAGCCGGGCGCGCCGCGCCTTGGCACGCGCGGCGGCCTTCGCCGCACTCGGCGGTGCTTGCAAACCGGCCGCCGGCGGCATCACCGCGGCCGCCTCGATCGCTGCCTGCGGCAGCGCGACGATGTCGTTCAAGGTCGGGAGGTCGCGCAGGTCGCCGGGCTGGGTCGTTGCGGCAGCGCGGCTCTGGCGCGCTGTCAGCGCGTCGAGCGTGCGCAGGATGCGGGTGGGATCGATCGGCCGACGCAGGTGCGAGGCCGCGCCGTGCGGCGCCTCGGTGCCGACGAACACCGACTGCGCGATTCGGCCGGACTGGACGACGCCCTTGACGGCGGGCTTCGAGTCGGCATCGACCACGGCGAAATCAGCGTCGGAAAGCGAATCGACGACGTCGTAGGCGGAATCATGAAAGCCGGCCGGGTGAAGAAACGAAAAGTGAATCGCCCGGTACTCGAACTCGCTGAAGCCGCAAAGGGCAATCCGGTAGCGCATACGCTGAGCAGGTCTCCTGTCGGTGGGATGAGCGGAAATGGGAAATGGGTGCAGGCGGCGCTGTGTGCCTGCCATGGTTGAGTCGAGGATACGCAGTTCGTTCGCCGAATGTCATCCCCAAGTCGCATTTCCGCGCTGGCATCCGACGCCACAACTGGCTGCGCGACCCCAAGACCGTTTTTGCCGTCAGCCCACACCGGGTGCTACCGTGGCGGACATCGTTTGACTGGGAACCCCATGCCGCACCTCGCCATCCTCTACAGCGGCAACCTCGATGCGCAGGCCGACATGAATGCGCTGTGCCGCAGCCTCGCCGACGCGATGCTTGCGCTGGTCGACGAGGCCGGCGAGACGGTCTTCGCGCCCGCCGGCACGCGCGTGCTCGCGTACCCGGCGCCACGCTACGCGATCGCCGACGGCCAAAGCGACGACGCGTTCGCGTACATCAACTTGCGCATGGGCCGCGGCCGCAGCGAGGCGACGCAGCAGCGCATCGGCGGGGCGCTGCTGGCGGTCGCGAAAGCGTTCTTCGACCCGATCCAGTTGCGGCGGCCGGTCGGCGTGACCTTGCAAGTCGATGTCGGCGCCGAAGTGTTCGACGGCAGCTTGAGCCACTCGCATCCGCCGCCGAAAAAAGACTGACTTTCTTGTCGACGGCGGGTCGGCCGGTTCCGGCTTGCGACCGTTGGCGACCCCACCGACCGGAGCTGACGCCATGTCACTGATTTACTACCTCACGCATGTTCACCTCGAATTCGGTGCCCGCTCGTTGCTCGGCGCCGAGTGCGAGCGTGTCGGCATCCAGAAGCCGCTGATCGTCACCGACGCCGGTGTGCGTGCCGCCGGCGTGTTGCAGAAGGTGCTCGATGCGCTGCCGGCCTCCTTGAAAGGCCCGGGCGGTTTCGTCGTCTACGACCGCACGCCGTCGAACCCGACCGAGGCCGCAGTGCGCGAAGCCGCCGCGATCTTCAACGCGTACAAGTGCGACGGGCTGATCGCGGTCGGCGGCGGCTCGTCGCTCGACTGCGCCAAGGGCGTGGCGATCGCCGCCACGCACCCCGGCCCGCTCGTCACTTACGCGACCATCGAAGGCGGCAGCGCGAAGATCACCGATGCCGCAGCAAAGCTGATCGCGGTGCCCACCACCTCGGGCACCGGCAGCGAGGTCGCACGCGGCGCGATCGTCAACACCGACGACCACCGCAAGCTCGGCTTTCATTCGTGGCACCTGTTGCCGCGCTCGGCCATCTGCGACCCCGAGCTCACGCTCGGGTTGCCGCCCGGCCTCACCGCAGCGACCGGCATGGACGCGATCGCGCATTGCATGGAAACCTTCATGGCCGCGGCCTTCAACCCGCCCGCCGACGGCATCGCGCTCGACGGCCTCGAGCGCGGCTGGGCGCACAACGAGCGCGCCACCCGCGACGGTCAAGATCGCGACGCGCGGCTGAACATGATGAGCGCGTCGATCGAAGGCGCGATGGCATTCCAGAAAGGTCTGGGCGCGGTGCACTCGCTCTCGCACAGCCTCGGCGGCGCGAACCCGCGGCTGCACCACGGCACCCTCAATGCGGTTTTTCTGCCGGCGGTGGTGCGCTTCAACGCGAGCGCCGAGAGCGTGGTCAAAGACAGGCGGCTCGACCGCATGGCGCGCGCGATGGGGTTGGCGAGCGGCGGCGATATTCCGGAGGCGATCCGCGCGCTGAACGCGCGCCTCGGTTTGCCCTCCGGGCTGGCCGCGATGGGCGTCGAACGGGCGCTGTTCGAGCGCATCGTCAGCGGCGCGCTGGCCGATCATTGCCACAAGACCAACCCGCGCATCGCCAGTGCCGACGAGTACCGTGCGCTGCTGGAGGCCTCGCTCTGACGCTCGCGATTGCGCCGGGCGCGCGAGCCGATACGTCTGCACTCACTTGGTCACGTCTTGTTGCGTCGCGCATCACGTCGCTTGCCTTTCGCTCTGCTGCGGTCAAAATCGCGTTCGTCAACTTGCCGTATGTCGCAATGGGCGGCGCGACCACGTGTCCGAACCCTTTCGACAACGCCATCCTCACCCCACCGGAGTCATCGCATGTCCAGCAACAAGTCACGTGAGTCGCGTGACACCTCGCTCGTGAAAGTTCGCCCCAGCGCGTCGCCCTCGCACGTGGTGCGCGCCATCGACGTGGGCTTCGGCCTCGTCAAGTTCAGCGTTCGTGCCGGCGACGGCATCCGGTTCATGAACTTTCCTTCGATGGCGATTCCGGCCGACGGCAGCGCGGTGCGCGGCCTGGGCACCCGGCGGCGCGACACCTTCGACATCCCCGTCAACGGTGCCGACTTCGAAGTGGGCCGCGATGTCGGCCTGGCGCAGTCGGGCGGCAACTTCGGGCGCGACGTGACCGACGAGTTCTACCGCGGCAACATCTACGAGGCGCTCACCAAGGGCGCCTTGCGCTACATGGCCGAAGCCGGCGACTCGCGGCTCGACGTGCTCGTGCTGGGCCTGCCGGTCAACCAGTACAACGACAGCAAGCGGCGCGACTACCTGAGGTCGCGCTACCAGGGCGACATCGACTTGGGCGGCGGCAAGAAGCTCCACGTCGTCAAGGTGATCGTCCAGGCGCAGCCGATGGGAGGCTATGCCGCGCTCGACGACTACCTGAGCGAGCTCAACGCCACCATCACGAAGACGGGAGGCGCGCTCAAGCCGTTGCCGGACGGCGAGGCCCTCGACGACCTGGCCGTGCTGATGGTCGATCCCGGCGAGCACACGCTCGACTGGCTGCTGATCCAGCAGGGCACGATCAACCCGCGGGCGAGCGGCGCCGCCTCCGATGCCGGTCGCCACCGCGTGGTGCGGTCGGTTCAGGAATCTCTGAGTGCCTCGATCGGCCGGCCGCTCGGGCCGGCCGTGATGCCGCGCATCAACGACGCGCTCCGCAGCGGCCAGCCGGTCAAGCTCGCCGGCGTCGCGCATGAGCTCAAGCGGTACGACCCGATCGTGCTCAGCGTCGTCGAAGATTCGATCAACCGGATGGTCGACGGCTTGCGAGACGCGCACGAAATCATCGACCTGATGGTGCTCGTGGGCGGGCACCCCGAGCACTACCGTGACGTTCTCGCCAGGCGCTTTCCCGCGATCCCGGTCTTCGTCATGCCCGACTCGATGGAGGCCAACGTGCGCGGCTTCCAGATGATCGGCGAAGCGGAGTCGGCGTCGTCCGATGCGGTGGTTCCGTTTGCGGCCTGAGCGCCGGCGTGATCCGCGCGATTGAGCATGGCCGTGTTCCACCTCGAGCTCGAGATCGACAGTTCGGCACAGCCGGAGCTGCATCAAATGCTGTCGACGATCGGCAATCCCTCGATCCGCGCCGAGCGGATGCGGCAACTCGCTTCCACCGGGCTGATCTGGGAGCGCATGCGTCTCGCGTCGGAGCCCTCGATCGACGGCCCGGGCAAGAACGAGACCTTCATGGCGTCGAAGCGGCTGGCGCTGGTGAGCGCGGCCAAGCCGCCTGAACACGACGCGCTCGGCCTGCCGGTACTCCGCGATGAAGTGCCCGAGGACCTGATGCCGCGGCGGCCGGAGGTCGAGCGCCCGGCCCTGGCGGAGGCGCTGCCTTTTTCCGAGCCCGAGCGACGCAAAGACGCGCATGCGGCCTCGGGCGCAGCCACCGAGGCCTCGCCTGGCGTGCACATGACGGGAACGAGAGCCAGGCTCATTCGAATGAAGAACCGGGGTCTGTTCACGAACGAGTGAGGCTCGACTTCACGCGCTCACCTGAATGATGGCCCGTGCCTGGCCCGTCGTGCCACACCGGCGACGGTCTGCGTCGGTGCTGCGCGGGCTGCTGCGCCGGCCTGAGTGTCGCGCCGCTCGCGTTGCCCTGAGTCTTGCGTCAGGCGCTGTCAGCGCTCGCGCGGATTTCCAACATCAGTCTGTGCAACTCATCGGCCTCGAACAGCTTCACACCACCCACAGATCGGGGCGCCCGCGTTGCAGGCGGGTGGCGAGTTCGGTTCCAGGCATTGCCTGCAAATTCACGTCGGTCACCAGCATGTCGAACCGGCCGGCTGAGAATGCGGCCTGGGCGGCCTCGGCCGAAGCGCAGGGCACCACCGACAGCCCTTCTTCTTCCAAGAAAAGGACAATCAGCTCGCGAACATCGGCGTGATCTTCGACATAGAGCACTCGCATAATCGGCAGGTCCGGTAGGTTCGTGCACATCCCGCGCTGCTGCGACGTGGTTCTCCCCGACCCCAGGCACGCACTGCCTGCGCGGCGCACACGCCGGGAGCGAGGTGATATGACAATTGACAACAAGCCAGTACCGACTGCGGCGCACCTTAACTCGGCGGCGCCGGCGTATCGTCAACTTTCAAATGTCGACGGCCAAGTCGATGCGGCCACATTCGAGACGGACCGTGAAGGCCGCGTGACCGCCTGGAGTGCCGGCGCGCAGACCGTGTTCGGATGGTCGGCGCAAGAAATGCTCGGGTCGTCGGCGGACCGCATGTTCACGCCGCAAGACCTGGCGAATCACCGAGCGGCGAACGAGATGCAATGCGCCCTCGATGCCGGTCGCGCAGACGATGAACGTTGGCACGTGAGAAAGAGCGGTGCGCTCTTTTGGGGGCACAGCGAAATGTTGACGTTGGAGGACGGCACCGGCGCCCACATCGGCTACGTCAAGCGCGTGCGCGACGTCACGCACGAGCGTGAAGTGGCCGCCGCTCAGCGCGCCGAGGCCGAGTTCCTGCGCAGCGTTCTGGCGGCGTCTGGAGACTGCATCAAGATACTCGATCTCGACGCCAACCTGACGTTCATGAGCGAGCGCGGCCAGCAGCTGATGGAGGTCAGCGACTTCAATGCCATTCGCGGCTGTGACTGGACCGACTTCTGGCGCAACGAAGGGAACATCGAGGCCAAGGCCGCTGTGGCCGCCGCCAGGGCCGGCGGCGTCGGCCACTTCGTTGCCCTGGGCAGCACGAGGGCGGGCACGCAGAAATGGTGGGACGTGCAAGTCACACCGATCATCGGGGCTGGTGGTCAGCCCGAGAGGCTGCTGTCCGTCTCGCGTGACATCACCGAGACCCGCGTCACCGAAGACGCACTGCGAGACACCCGCAGTCTCAATACGCTGATCCTGAACTCCAGCCGCGACAGCATCGTCGTGCTCGACCTCGAAGGCCGCACTCAATCCATCAGCCCGGGTGGCATCGAGGGCCTGGAGATCTCCGATGTCGACAGCGTCCTTGGCAAGTCCTTCGTGCGCGCCTGGAGCGGTGCCGACCAGGACGCCGCAAGCGCGGCGCTGGCCGAGGCGCGCGCGGGCGGCACGGGTCGCTTCGAGGGCTTCATTGCCACGCCCAAAGGCACGCCCAAATGGTGGGATGTGGTGGTGTCGTCGCTGCCCGGCGCGGCGGGCCGCCCGCAGATGCTTGTTGCGATAGGGCGCGACATCAGTCAGGCCAAGCACGCCAGTCAGTTGCTCGCCGTGGCCGAAGAACGCCTGGCCGTCGCGTTGCGCGCCTCCGGTGTGGTCGGTTTGTGGGATTGGGACATCGCCACCGATCTGATCTACGGCGACGCCAATTTCGCACGCATCTATGCCTTCGATGCCGCGCGTGCTGCCGCAGGCGCGCCTTTTGCCGAATACAGCACCACGTTTCATCCCGAGGACGTGGCGATGATCGGGCGGCAACTCGAGCGCACGTTCGCGGACCGGAGCGAGTTTTCAAGCGAGTACCGCGTCGTTCACCCGGACGCCTCGATCCACTGGATATCCGCGCGTGGGCGTGTCGTTCTGGACGCACAGGGCGCGCCGGCACGTTTCGCCGGAACGTCGGTGGACATCACCCAACAAAAATCGGCTGAATTGCGGCACGCGTTCCTGCTCGATCTTTCTGACCGTTTGCGGGCACTGCACGAGCCGCAGACGGTGCTCGTCGCCGCCGCCGAAGCGCTTGGGTTGCACTTGCGCGCAGGTCGCGTCGGCTTCGGCCAAATTCAGCTGGACGACGAGTTCGTCTCCTTCGAAGGCGGTTACTCGGATGGCCTCGAGCTTCTGCGCGGCACTTTTCCGATGCACTACGTCGGCGCCGGCAACATCTCTCGCATGCGCCAGGGGGTGACCGTGGTCTGCGACGACGTTGCCGTCGACACCAGCAACAACGCGGCGAATTGGGGGGCACTTTCCTTGGGCGCGTTCGTGGCAGTGCCGTTGGTTCGAAGGGGTCGACTCCGCGCCGCGTTGTTCGTGAACTGTCTCGCGTCGCGTCACTGGTCGGCGGGAGACATCGCGCTGATCGAAGCCGTAGCCGAACGCGGCTGGGACGCGCTCGAGAGCGCACGCGCTGAGCGCGAACTGCGCATCAGCGAGACGCGCCTGCGCACTGCCGTCGCAATTACCTCGCTGGGCACGTTCGAGTGGGACACCGGTTCCAACGCGGTCGTGCTGTCGGCACGCGGGCGCGCGGTCTTCGGGTTGGACCCTGAGGCAGCCGTGCATGCCGACGACATGTTCGAGCGCATGCACCCGGAGGACGTCGAGCGCATTCGATTCGAGGCGGCTGCGGCGGCGCGAGACGCCGCGCCGCTCGAGACCAGCTACCGAATCGTGTTGCCAGGCGGTGCCGTTCGGTGGGTTAGAAGCGTCAGCGACTCGGTGCCGGTTCCGCCGGGGCAGGCGGCGCGCCTCGTTGGCGTGTTCGACGACGTGACCGAGCGCACGCTCGCCGAGCAGGCGTTGCGCACCAGCGAGTCGCAGTTTCGAATGCTCGCCCAGTCGGTTCCGCACCATGTCTGGACCGCACGTCACGTCGGTCAGATGGAATGGTTCAACGAACGTGCCTACGACTATTGCGGCGTGCCTGACGGGACACTCGAGGGCACCGACTGGGTCCGCGCGGTGCACCCGGATGACCTCGCCAAAGCGATGCGGCTGTGGGAAGAGGCATCGGCACGCGGCACCGACTTCGAGTCAGAGGTCAGGCTCGAGCGGGCGGACGGGGTGTACCGCTGGCACGTCACCCGCGCCGCAGTCGTGCGCGGGCCCGAAGGCCATGTCGTGCGGTGGGTCGGCACGACCACCGACATCGAAGATCAACATGCGGCTCGCGAAGCGTTGACCCACCTGAACCTGTCGCTCGAGGCGCAGGTCGCCCAACAAGCGCGCGAGCGCGACCGGGCCTGGAACAATTCGCGTGATCTGCAAGTCATCATCGGGCCCGACGGCATCATCCGGGCCGCCAACGAAGCCTGGACGGCGATGCTGGGCTGGCGCACGGACGACGTGGTGGGCCACCACCACCTCGACTTCAGTCATGCCGACGTCCGCGAGGCCGACAGCGCTGCACTGGCGGCAGCCAGTGGTGAAGTGCTGAAGGCCTATGAAAGCCGCAACCTTCACGCGGACGGCAGCTCCCGATGGGTATCTTGGACGTCGACGCCGGATGGTTCGCTGGTCTACGCGAGCGGGCGCGACATCACTGCCGAGAAACAGGCGGCCGCCGAACTCCAGGCAACGCAGGACCAATTGCGCCAGTCGCAAAAGATGGAAGCGGTAGGACAGCTCACCGGCGGCGTAGCGCACGATTTCAACAACCTGCTGCAAGTCATTTCGGCCAACCTGCAGTTGTTGCGCAAGCACGCCGCGGGCAACGAGAAGATCGAACAGCGCCTTTCCAGCGCACAAGACGCGGTGCGGCGCGGCGCCAAGCTCGCGGCGCAGTTGCTGGCCTTCAGCCGCCGCCAGGCGCTGGAGCCGAAAGTGGTCAACGTCGCACGCTTCGTGCTGGCCATGGAAGACATGGTGAGGCGCGCCATCGGCGAGGCCATCGCGTTAGAGATCGAGGTCTCGGCCGCAGAAACTGACGCACCGTGGAATGCGCTGATCGACCCGACGCAGACCGAGAACGCTGTGCTCAACCTGGCCGTCAATGCGCGGGACGCGATGAAGGGCAGTGGCAAGTTGACCATGGCCACGAGTAACGTGCGAATAGATGCGGCGTTTGCGAGGAGCCGCGTCGATTTGCTGCCGGGTGACTACGTTCGATTGGCGGTCAGCGACACTGGCAGCGGCATGACGCCCGAGGTCATGGCGCAGGTATTCGAGCCGTTCTTTTCCACCAAACCTGTCGGCAGCGGGACAGGGCTCGGGTTGTCGATGGTCTACGGCTTTGTCAAGCAGTCGGGCGGGCATGTCGAGATCCAGAGCCGGATCGGCGTGGGCACGACGATGGAGCTGTACTTGCCGCGCGCCGAGCGCGTCGAAGACACGGTGCTGCTCACCGATTTCGGGCCGGTGGTGGGCGGCAGCGAGACGATCCTGGTCGCAGAAGACGACGAAGATGTGCGTGCGACGGTGGTCGAGTTGCTGGTCGAACTCGGCTACCGTGTGCTGAAAGCGAAGGATGCTGCCAGTGCGCTCATCGTCATCGAAAGCGGCGTCGCCATCGACTTGCTTTTTACCGACGTGGTCATGCCCGGCGCCTTGAAGAGCCCGGAGCTGGCGCGAATTGCCCGACAGCGCCTGCCGGGAATCGCAGTGCTGTTCACGTCAGGCTATACGCAGAACGTCGTCATCCACGGCTCCCGAGAAGGCGACGGCGCGGAGTTGCTGCCCAAGCCGTATACGCGCGAAGCGCTCGCTCGGCGATTGCGGCAGGCGTTGGCCGGCAAGGCATTGCGAGGCGGCGCGCAGACCGAATCGACCGGACCGCTCGGCGCGCTGCGCATATTGCTGGTGGAGGACAACCCGCAGATTCGCTCCAGCACCGTTGAGCTATTGCAGGATCTCGGGCACACGGTGATGGATGCCGGTAGCGCTGAAGAGGCGATGACGACACTGCGTCGAATGCGCATCGATGTGCTGATGACAGACCTTGGCCTGCCCGGCATGTCTGGCGAAGTTTTCGCGGCGGAGGCCCGGGCTGTTCAGGCACAGTTGCGCATCGTCTTCGCCACCGGCAGTGAGCTGTCGCCACGTGTCGCCGGCGACGGCAACACGCCAGTGCTTCTCCTCAAACCTTACGATCGCGCCGGCCTGGCCGCCGCGCTTGCGGCGGCAGGAACCTGATGCCATTCGGGTTGGCCTGCTCGACAGGCCCACACTGCGCATTGATCGGGGCCGCGCGGTAACCAGACTTAGTCGTCACATTCAACGATTGGCGCGTCATCACCATGAATGCCATACAAGACTATCGAGCCTTCTACGCGAGCCTCATCGTCAGAGGCAGGGGTTCCTCGAACGAGAGGCTCATTGCCGCTTTCTCCACTGTGGAGCGCGAACACTACGTCGGCAAAGGGCCCTGGCAAATCGCTGTGGTTGCCGGATA
>JANMWQ010000296.1:0-2686 GCA_031394085.1 Rhizobacter sp.
CATTCGACCGTCTCCCCGAAAGAACGCAAGTATGCTGCCCGCCAAACGCAAGCACGATGACACCCGACCCGATGGCACCGAACTACCTCGCCGGCTACCCCGTCGAGGTGCAGTCGCAAGTGCGCGAGCTCATCGCACAGGGCGCGCTCGCCGAGCGCCTGCAACGTCGCTACGGCGCACTGCACGGCGTGCGCACCGACAGCGCGCTGTACGATTACGCGATGGCGCTCAAGACACGGTACCTGCGCAGCTCGGAACCGGTCAGCAAGGTCGTCTACGACAACCGGCTGCACGTGATCCACAACGCGCTCGGCACCCACACCACGGTCTCGCGCGTGCAGGGCACCAGGCTCAAGGCCAAACGCGAGATTCGCATCGCCGGCGTGTTTCGCGCGATGCCCGAGCCGATGCTGAAAATGATCGTCGTGCACGAGCTCGCGCACCTGAAGGAGCGCGCGCACGACAAGGCCTTCTACGCGCTGTGCCAGCACATGGCGCCCGACTACCACCAGCTCGAATTCGACCTGCGCCTGGCGCTGATGCAGGCCGAGGCGAGCGGTCAGCCGGTGTGGTCGGCGGCCGGGTCGATGCCATCGACGGCCGCGTCGGTCCGATCACCCAAGGCCTGAAGCTCGCGCGCGAGGTTGGCGCGGGCCGCCGATTCCCACGCGGCGTGCAAGGCCGGCGTGCGGTAGACCGCATCGCGTGTCATGAAGCTCTGCAGCACGCGCATGCGGCCTGCGCGGTAGCGTGCCGCATCGACCCACGCGTACTCCGCGCGCACCGCGGCGCTGTAGGCGTCGTACACGTCGGCGCTTTGCGCGAGCACCGAGAGGTCGAGGTCGAGGAACAGCAGCGTGTCGGGGTCCGCCAGCGCGGCTGCGTGGTGCTGCGTCGCGCGCACCATCGTGACGACGCGCGCGACATCAACCTCGGGCCATGCCAACGCGCGCAGCTCGTCGCGCGCCAGCTCGGCCGAGCGCGGCTCGTTGTCGTCGCGGTGCGTGTCGTAGACGGCGTCGTGAAACCAGATCGCCGCTTCGATCAGCCGCGGCGCACGCGCGAGGTCGTGCCAGTGCGCGAGCCAGCGCAGCAGCGCCTCGATGTGCGCGAGCGAGTGGTAGTGGCGCTGCGGCTCGCGGTACAGGGTTTCGAGCCGGGCGCGCAGCGCAGGCGGTATCTCGAAGGGTTCGGCGCGGGGCATTGGTACAGCGATGCGTTGACCGGGCCTAGCGAAAGCTGCCAGCGCTGGCGAAGTCGATCTCCTCGGCTTTGGCGATGCCGTTGGTGCGGCCCGGGTAACTCAGCCAGGTCATTGCGACGTTGAGTTCGGCGACCACGCTGGCGGCTTCGATTCGCGAGCCGTTGTCGAGCGCCATGCTGCTGGTGGTGTGGGCGTCTGCGACCAGCGTCAGGTCGTAGCCGCGCTCCAGCGCCGCATACGCCGTGGCACGGATACACCAGTTGGTCATCGCGCCGGCCAGCGCGATGTGGGTGGCGCCGAGCCCGGCGAGTTCTTCTTCGAACGTGGTTTGCTCGAACGAGGATTCGAAGCGCTTGTGAATCAGCGCCTCGTCGGGTGCGGGCTGCAGCTCGGGCACCCACTGCCACGCCGGGCTGTCCTGGGCCAGTTCCTCGCTGCTGTGCTGCACCCAAACCAGCGGCACGCGAGCGCTGCGCGCGCGGTCGACGACGCGCGCGATGTTGCCGATGACCCGAGCAGCCTCCCACGCCTCGCGCATCACGCCGACCTGCACGTCGACAACCACCAGAACGCCCTTGTTGCCTTCGCGCACGGTTGCCATTGCGATCGCTCCTTTTCCGATGTGTATTCGCGAGTCTATCGGCCGTCGCAGCCCTACCAATCCTCCTTCACCGCCAGCGCCATCTGCCGCCCCGCGGCGTTGCGCGCGGCGAGCCACGCGGTCACGGTGCCGGCGATCATCACCGCGGCGCACAGCACAGCCAGGCGTGCCCACGGCAGCAGCAAATCCATGGTCCAGTGAAAGCTCTGCGGGTTGACGACCTTGACCAGCACGATGCTGACCGCCAGGCCGAGCAGCAGCCCGAGCAGCGCGCCGGCTGCTGTCCAGACCGCGCCTTCGACGGCGACGACCGTGAGCACCTGCGCGCGCGTCAGGCCGAGGTGCGCGAGCAGGCCGAACTCTTTGCGGCGCGCCAGCACCTGCGCCGAAAAACTCGCGGCGATGCCGAACAGGCCGATCGCGATCGCGACCGCCTGCAGCCAGTAGGTCACCGCGAAGCTGCGGTCGAAGATGCGCAGCGACAGCGTGCGGATTTCGCCGGCCGAGGCGAACTCGAGCAACGCGCCGTCGAGGCCGAGCTCGGTCGCGAGGGCGCGCAGGGCTTGCTGAAGGCCGGTCGTGTCGGCACCGGGTTGCAGCCACAGCGCGAGGTCGTTGACGCGCGTGTCGTTGGTCAGGCGCTGGTAGTCGTCGCGCGCCATCGCGATCGCGCCGTGCTGGCGCGCGTAGTCGCGCCACACACCGCGCACGAAGACTCGCGGGTTGCCCGCCAACGGCAACACGAGCGTGGTGCCGGGCCGCGCGCCGTACAGGTCGACCATCGCCTCGCTGACGTAGACCGAGATCGTCTTGCCGTTCCCGCCCGCGGGTGCCGCGACCAACTCACCCACAAGCGGCAGGTTCTTCTCGGGATCGGGCAA
>JANMWQ010000298.1:0-4258 GCA_031394085.1 Rhizobacter sp.
CGTCGCAGCGCAGCGCCTTCGGCAGGCCGCTTGTCGATCAGCCGCTGATGAAGAACGTGCTCGCCGATCTGGCGATCGAGAGCGAGGCCGCGACCGCGCTCGCGCTGCGCCTGGCGCGCGCGATCGACGGTCAAGACGATCCGTTCGAGGCGCTGATGCGCCGCGTGCTGACACCAGTCGCGAAGTTCTGGGTCTGCAAGCGCGGCGCGGCGCTCGCGCAGGAGGCGATGGAATGCCTCGGCGGCAACGGCTATGTCGAGGCGCAAGGCGAGGGCGTGATGGCCCGCATCTACCGCGAGATGCCGCTGAACTCGATCTGGGAAGGTGCCGGCAACATCATGGCGCTCGACCTGCTGCGCGCCGTGAAGAAGCGCGACGGCAAGGGCGACGCGGTCGCCGCGCTCGCGGCTGAACTCGACACCGCGCGCGGCGCGAATGCCGAGCTCGACCGCTTCACCGAGGCACTGCTCGCACGCTTCGATGACGCGGCCGATGGCGGTGGCGACCGCGGTTTCGATCGCGGTGTGGACGAAAGCGGCGCGCGCCGCCTCGCGCAAGACATAGCACTCGCCGTGCAAGGCTCGCTGCTGCGTCGCCACGCACCCGATTTCGTGTTCGATGCGTTCTGCCGCTCGCGCCTGAGCGGCCATGGCGCGCAAGTGTTCGGCACGCTGCCCGCCGCTGTCGACTTCGATTCCATCATCCAACGTGCGATGCCGCACTGACCGGAGACGACAAGATGCCCGACCTCATCCTGCACCACTACGCCGGCTCGCCGTTCTCGGAGAAGGTGCGCCTGATCCTCGGCTTCAAGGGCCTGCCGTGGCGCTCGGTGATCGTGCCCAGCATCCTGCCCAAACCCGATGCGGTCGCGCTCACCGGCGGCTACCGCCGCACGCCATTCATGCAGATCGGTGCCGACATCTACTGCGACACCGCGCTGATGTGCCGCGTGATCGATGCGTTGCGCCCGGAGCCGCCGCTGTACCCGATGGCCACCGCCGGCATCGCCGACATCGTCGCGCAGTGGGCCGACACGACGCTGTTCTGGACCGCCGTGCCGTTCACCTTGCAACCCGCCGGCGCGCAGCACGTGCTCAAAGACGCGACGCCCGAAATGCTCAAGGCCTTCGGCGCCGACCGCGCCGCGATGAACCCGAACATGCGGCGCGCGACCGTCGCCGATGGTGCCGCCGCGGTCGCAACCTACCTCGCGCGGCTCGAACACATGCTGAGCGACGGCCAGCCCTTTCTGCTCGGCGCGCTGCCGTCGATCGCCGACTTTTCAGCGGTGCAGTCGATCTGGTTCATGCACCTCGCGCCGCCGGTCGCGGTCGTGCTCGAGGCCTATCCGTTGGTCAACAGCTGGTACCAGCGCGTGCGCGGCTTCGGGCAGAGCACGTTCACGAAGATGAAGAGCGCCGAGGCGATCGAGGTCGCGGCTCAAGGCGAGCGCGCGCCGCTGTCGTTCACCGCCGAGCCGGGCCTCGCGCAAGGCGACGAGGTCACGGTGACGCCGACCGACTACGCGCACGATGCGGTCGCCGGCCAACTCGTCGGCCTCGGCCCGAACGAGGTCGTGATCGCACGCACCGACGAGCGCGCTGGCAACGTCCACGTGCACTTCCCGCGCATCGCCTACCAGATCAAGAAATTGCAAGCCGCCTGACCCCATCGAAAACGAGAGAACCACGAACATGAAGACATTCAAGGGCCGCACGGCCGTGATCACCGGCGCCGCATCCGGCTTTGGCTTGGAGGCATCGCGCATCGCCGCGCGCCTCGGCATGAACATCGTGATGGCCGATGTGCAGCAAGATGCCCTCGACACCGCCACCGCCGAGATCACCGCGCTCGGCGCGCAAGTGCTGCCGTTCCGGCTCGATGTGTCGAAAGCGGCAGAAGTCGAAGCGCTCGGCGCCGCTGCGTTCGAGCGTTTCGGCGCGCCGCACTTCGTCTTCAACAACGCCGGCGTCGGTGCCGGCGGCCTGATCTGGGAGACGACGCTCAAAGACTGGGAATGGGTCGTCGGCGTCAACCTGATGGGCGTGGCGCACGGCATCCGCGTGTTCACGCCGATGATGCTGGCCGCGGCCGCGAAAGACCCGGCGTACGAGGGCCACATCACCAACACCGCCTCGATGGCCGGGCTGCTGAACGCGCCGAACATGGGCGTGTACAACGCGACCAAGGCCGCGGTCGTCGCGATGAGCGAGACGCTGTACCAAGACCTCGCGCTCGTCACCGAGCAGATCAGCGCCTCGGTGCTGTGTCCGTTCTTCGTGCCGACCGGCATCACGCACAGCCAGCGCAACCGGCCGGCCGAGATGGTCGATGTTGGTCGCAAGATGACGCGCAGCCAATTGATTGGCCAGGCGATGAGTGACAAGGCCGTGAGCAGCGGCAAGGTCAGCGCCGCCGAGGTCGCGCAGTTCGTGTTCGACGCGATCGCCGAGCGCCGCTTCTACGTTTACAGCCACCCGAAAGCGCTCGCCAGCGTGCAGGTGCGGCTCGAAGACATCATGATCCCGCGCAACCCGACCGACCCGTTCGCGCACAAGCCCGAACTCGGCGAGAAGCTGCGCGCGCAGTTGCGTGCGGTCGACTGAAACGCGCGCTGTCTGCCTGACTCGGCGACGTCGAGTCGCCTGTTACCGAGCTGGCTTGTCGTAAAGCTGGACGGTACGCAGCGTGCTGAGCTGATGCCTTGTCAGCAAGAACACCACGGATCCGCGTGAGCAATCGACGGTCGCCGGGTGTCGCGTGGGTCGAGGGCAGTACGCGGGTGATGCAGCTCCTATATTCCGGTCGCCGCTGTCGGCAATTCAACCGGAACAACATGCACAAATCAAGAATAGGTTCGGTTCTTCTCGCGCTTTCGCTCCTTTGTCTGGGCGGCTGTGCGATCAACAAGGCCACGGCCACGGTTCACTCGCCGACCGAACTCGCGGCTGCTAAACGCATGTACGTGGTGCCGGTCGTGGAGGACACGCGCGGCATCAACCAGATGATCGCCGACCGGCTGAACACGATGGGCTTCGTCGCCAGTACCGGGCCCGCAAAGCCCGCCGGTGTGGATGCAGTCGTCACTTACGTGGACAGGTGGATGTGGGACATCACGATGTACATGATTGATCTGACGATCGTCGTGCGTGACGCCGCTTCCGACTTTCCGCTCGCCACGGGCAATTCGATGCACACCTCGCTGACGCGCAAGTCGCCGACCGAGATGGTCGAAGAAGTGACCAACAACATTTTCAAGGGAACCAAGAAATGAAAACGCCGATCCGATTTGCCGCTGCTGCGCTGCTGGCCGCCACGCTCGTCAACCTGACCGGCTGCGCTACGCCGGCAAATACCCAGGCGATGGTCTCGTCACCCGCGAAAAGCCTGAAGCAGTATCCGTTCAGTGTCAGCGTCACGACCACCGGGGGGACGGAAACCAATTCGGCGGGGCGCTCCGAGATCAGCGATGCCGACCTGAAGGCAGCAATCGAGAAGTCGATCGCAGAATCGAAGCTGTTCAGCCAGATCGTGCAGAAGGCCGGCGCAGGCGACTACGACCTCTCGGTCGCCGTGGTGCAAATGGACAAGCCCATGTTCGGCACCAGCTTCACCATCACGATGGAAACGGCGTGGATCCTGACGCGATCCAAGGACAAGCAGGTCGTCTGGCGCAAGGCGGTGTCCGGGACACACACGGCGACGTTCAGCGATGCCTTCGTCGGCGCGACGCGATTGCGTCTCGCGCTCGAAGGTGCCGCTCGCGCCACCATCGCGAACGGGCTCGAGGCTGTTTCTGGCGCAGACATTGGCTCGGCTCGGCAGGCTACAGCAACGCCGGCGAAGTGATCCTGTGGACCGGCCGGCTGAGACCGACTTGTCCCGGTTCAACAACCCAGTTTGACGGCCTGCACCGGCCTGCCGGTGGCGGCGTCGACGATCACCAGATTCACCTGCCGCGGATGCGCCGCATCGGCGCCACCGGCGGGCTCGAAGTGCAGGGCCATCGGCGCATCGGCGCGCGCATCCCACGCGGCGACCGGCCGGTACTCGCGTACGACGAAATCGTGGGTCAGGGTCGCGCCGTTGTTCTCGCCCGCCTTGACGGCGCTCGCGTGGCCTTGCTCGGTCACGGCCCAGTAAGCGGACAGCCGGAGCGGCTTGTCGGCGAGGGCTTTGACGGTGGCCTCGATGCGGTTGCCGTCGCGCACCAGTCTCACCTCGACCGGCGCCGGCAGGCGAGCCGCCGCAGCGA
>JANMWQ010000322.1:0-2737 GCA_031394085.1 Rhizobacter sp.
CGCAGGTTCATCACCAGCAGGTCGCGGATGTCGGTCTGGTCTTCGGCGACGAGGATGTGGGCGGGCATAGGCAGTCGGTCGGCGCAGCGGCGGCTTCTCTTACGGAATGCTCGACGAAATGTCGACGTGATTGTGATCTTCCTGTGAGGTGGCGTGAGGTGGGCGCGAGGTGCAGCGCCCAAAGTTCAGGCACCGACAACCGATGGGCACCGCACCGTGAACACCACCGCCACCACCACGGCCACCGCGGCCTCTGCCACTTTCCAGCCCGCCTTCGTGCCCACCGTGTCGTGGACCGAGATGGTCTCGCACCGCGGCTACCTGGTGCGCTTCGCCCAACGCAAGTTGCGCGATCCGCTGATGGCCGAAGACGCAGTGCACGATGTCTTCGAGGCCGTGCTGTCGGGCCGCGCGGTGTTCGCCGGCCGCGCCGCGCTGCGCTCGTGGCTGACCGCGGTGCTAAAGCACAAGATCGTCGACGCGGTGCGCCGCAACGCCGGCACCGATTCACTGGCCGACGCCTTCGGCCACGACGACGAGGGCGACGAAGGCGGCGGCCTGTTCGAGATCGAATGCCCACAGCCGCGCCCCGACCAGATCGCCGAGCAGCAGCAACTGCTGATGCTGGCGTTGAAGCGCATCGAGGCGCTGCCGCCCGGGCTGCGCGACGTGATGCGGCTGCGCGTGCTCGAAGAGCAAAGCACCGACGAGGTCTGCCGCGCGCTCGGCATCAGCGAAGAGAACCTGTTCGTGCGGATTCACCGGGCGCGCAAGCAGCTGCTGTCTTGAGGCGCGGGGCGGCGCGCTGCCGCAGTTGGGTAGCATCTGCGCGATGCGCTCGACGAATTTCGCCTTCCTTGCCGGCCTCGCCGCACTCGCCCTGAGCGCCTGCACCGCCGTCACACCGATCAACCCGCCGATCGAGCGTGTCGACCTCGCCTCCGGCTACCGCATGGCCCAGCTGATCAAGCGCGAACAGCGCCGCAATCACCCGGAGGCGATGGTGCTGTTGGCGTTCTCGGGCGGCGGCACGCGCGCGGCGGCGTTGTCGTATGGCGTGCTCGAGGAATTGCGCCGCACCCCGATCTCGGTCGGCGGCCAGCCCGAGCCGAACCGGTCCTTTCTCGACGAGGTCGACCTGATCACCGGCGTGTCGGGCGGCAGCTTCACGGCGCTGGCCTACGGCCTGTACGGCGAACGCTTGTTCACCGAGTTCGAGCCGCGATTTCTGAAGCGCGATGTGCAGGGCGAGCTGATCGCGCGCGCGCTCAGCCCGCGCAACTGGGGCGCGCTGGCCAGCCCACGGTACGGGCGCTCGGAGCTGGCCGCCGACTACTACGACGAGATCCTGTTCGGCGGCGCGACCTACGGCGACCTGCTCAAGCATCGCGGCGCGCCCGGGGTGCTGGTGACCGGCACCGATCTGTCGACCGGCGCCCGCTTCGAGTTTTCGCAAGAGCAGTTCGACCTGCTGTGCTCCGACCTCGCGCCAGTGCGGCTCGCGCGCGCCGCGGCCACTTCGTCGGCCGTGCCGGTGGTGCTGTCACCGGTGACTTACAGCAACTACGGCGGGCGCTGCTTTGCCAAGATGCCGAGCTGGGTGCAAGACGTGGTCAAGGCCGACTCGCCCTCGCGCCCGGCCGGCCGCGCGCTGCTGCGGTTTCGCGAGATCGAGGAGCTCGCAGACAGTCGCCGCCGACCTTTCATCCACGTGGTCGACGGCGGCGTCTCCGACAACCTCGGCCTGCGCGGCGCGCTCGAGGCCTTCGAGGAGCTCGAAGCGAGCGAGAACTTTCGCAACGCGCTGGGCTTTTCGGCGCTGCGCCACATCGTCGTGATCGTCGTCAACTCGCGCTCCGACCCGAGCACCGATTGGGACCGCAGCAGCACGCCGCCGGGCTTCGTCGCCCAACTGCTGCAGTCGTCGAGCCTGCCGATCGATCACTTCTCGTCCGACTCGGTCGAGCTGCTCAAAGACATCGCGCAGCGCTGGGCCAACCAGCGCCGGCTCGAAGTCGCCGAGAAGCGCCTCGCCGGCATGACGAAGGCGCAGGCCGAGGCGGCTGTGCCGGCGCTCAGCTTCGACGCGATCGACGTCAGTTTCGATGCCTTGACCGACCCGAACGAGCGCCGCTATTTCATGGACCTGCCGACCAGCTTCTCGTTGCCGGCCGAGGCCGTCGATAAATTGCGCGCCGTCGGCGGGCGCCTGCTGCGCGAGTCGCGGAGTTTTCAGGCGCTGCTGCGGCAGATCGAGGCGAACCGAGCGGCGAGGGCGGGCGTTGACTCGAGCCCGAAAGCGCCGTGACGCGCGACCCGCGTCCCGAACGCGCCCTCGACGACCGCCTGCGTCAGCGCCGGCGAGCGTTCCACGACGAAGCGATGCGCGCTGCCACGCAGGCGGTGGCCACGGCGCACCGGCGGCTGCGCCGCACTCGCGGCACACTGCGGGCATGAACGACGACTCGATGCCAACCGACCGACTGCGCGTGGTGTGCCTGTGCGCCGACTGGTGCGGCGTGTGCGGCGACTACCGCTCGACCTTCGACGGCGCCTCGGCCTCGTTCGGTGCGCAAGCCGAATTCAGCTGGATCGACATTGAAGACGACGCGGCGCTGCTCGATGACGTGGATGTCGAGAACTTCCCGACGCTGTTGATCGCACGCGGCGCGCGCACGCTGTTCTTCGGCACGATCACGCCACAGCCAGGCACGCTCGCGCGGCTTGTGCAGAGCGC
>JANMWQ010000338.1:0-1562 GCA_031394085.1 Rhizobacter sp.
CGATCGCCTTGGCCGCGAGATCGGTGAGCGGCTTCATCACGGCATCGGAGAGCCAGTCGCCATCCCCCGCGTCGGCCGCGGGTTGTTCGCGCGGTCTGCGCTTCGGCGGGTCGATGCCGCCGTCGGTGATCGCCATCATCACCGAGATCAGCGCGATGCCGTCGCCGATGCAATGGTGCACGCGCGCGATCAGCGCGCTGCCGCCTTCGTAGCCGTCGATCAGGTGGAACTGCCACAGCGGGTGCGCTGGATCGAGCGGTGTGTTCGCGAGTTCGCCGACGAGCGCCTGCAGCGCCTCACGCTCGCCTTGGCCGGGCTCGCGGTGCAGCTTCTGGTGCAGCACATGGCGCTGCACGTCGAACGCTTCATCGGTGACCCACATCGCGCCCATCGCATCGGGCACGACCTTCTGGCGGAAGCGCTCGTACTTCAGCAGCTTGCCTTCGACACGCTCACACAGCGCCGCGTGCGTGATGCCCGGCTGCAGCAGCCAGACGCCGACGATCATCATCAGGTTGACGTCGTTGTCCATCCGCAGCCAGGCGGTGTCCACGCGCGACATCCTTTGCGCAGCGTGCGCTTGCCCTGTCTGCGGCATCGGGGTTTCTCCTTGAGGTCTTGTGATGGGGCGGCTCAAGATGCTGGGTAACATCACGACCGTCAATGCACATTTTCACTCACAGGAGACACGCAACATGGCCGATCTCAAGTCGCAATTCGAGCAAGCCCTCAAGGACTCGAAGGCCCTGCCCGAGAAGCCCGACAACATGACGCTGCTCAAGATCTACGCGCTCTACAAGCAGGCCAGCACCGGCGATGTCGACGGCAAGCGCCCGGGCTTTTCCGACATGGTCGGCCGTGCCAAATGGGACGCGTGGAACGAGGCCAAGGGCCAGTCGAGCGACGACGCGATGCAGGCTTATGTCGACCTGATCGAGTCGCTGAAGTAGGTTGATGGGCCCCTCGATCGACGGATACGTCGACCGATCCCCCGCGGGGATGCGGGCCGGCTTGGGGCGGCCCGGCGCTCGACCCTACTTCTTCGCCGTCTTCGCGGCCGCCCTCTTGGCCGCCGGCTTGGTGGGTTGATTACTTTTGGCGAGCAGCGCGTCGAGGTTCTTCTCGATCTCGGACTCGATCGTCTTACTGAACGCGCCGAGCAAAAAGCCGAGTTTCGCTTCGAGCTGAAAGTGGTCGGCCGCGACGATCAGTTCGCCCTTCACGCCCGATCGGGTGAACGCCACCGTGTCGCTGGTGTCGCCTTCGAGAATGGTGCATTCCATGTCGAACTTCTTCTCGGCGTCTTCGGCCCATTGCAGCGCGACCTTGCGCGCCTTCGTGAGACCGAGCGCGTGGTCGCGGTGGATGTGGATGTCTGGCATGTCGTCCCTCAGGGCAGTGCGTTGCGTCGCGCAGCTTGCGGCAACGCCGCCAACCGTTTGACTTCGTTGTGGAAGCGCGTGAAGTCGCGCCCTTCGCGCTCGAACAGGCGCTCGAAATTGGGCACCAGTTCGTTGTACGCGGCGAGCACGCCGAACGACGCATTGTTGGCCCGCGCGAAC
>JANMWQ010000371.1:0-1886 GCA_031394085.1 Rhizobacter sp.
TGGTAGCGCCGGTCTTCGCCGTGACCCCAGTTGCGCGCGGTGATGTAGAGGCTCAGGCGGAGTGCCCACGCAACCGCGAGGCCAAGCATCCAGGCGCCGCGCGTACCGTGTGCAGGCAAGAGAACGAAGTACACCGCCGCCGCGCCGGTGATGAAGACCGACCAGGTGCGGTCGACCAGGCTCACGTCATGGCGCACCACACTGGCGATCCAGGTCAGGAAGCCGAGCGACGCGATCAGCGCCAAACCGGCGAGGGCGATGTGAAGTTCAGACATGGGTTCTTCCATCAGCGGCCACCGGCAGCGAGACGCCGTCGAAGCGGTTCGAGAGCCACACCAGCAGTGGCATCAGCACCGCCTAGGCGCAGGCGAGCGTGACGAGTGCGGGCGTCGTGTCGACAAACTGCGCGCCGCCGAGCTTCACGCCCGAGACGAACGAGGCCGGCCCGGCGATCGCGCCGAGCACCGAGGCGAGCCACAGGCGCCGCTTCATCCAGCGCATCGTCACGTTGAGCGCGATCGCCAGCTCGCCCCACAGCGCGACCATCCAGTACGGTGCCAGCCAGGCCACCGGCTGGCCCGAGGGATACGCCACGTGGCCTTGCATCGCGACAGCGCTTTCGACGACGAGGCCGACCACACACGCGATCCCGATCAGCTTCGCTTCTTGCGCCGGCCGCGCAGAGATGCCGAGGTGCCATGCGATCACGGCGATCACGCACGCCGTGCCCCACAGCGGGAGCTGGTGCGCCGCGCCGAGCACCGCCGCGAACCACGCCGCCTGGAAGACGACGAAGTTCGCGATCTGCACCCCGCGCGTCGGCGCGACCAGCTCGGCCTGCACGTTCGACGCGCTCAACGGGATCGCCGCCACGCTCAGCCGCGCCCAAGGTTGCGTTTGTCGAACAGGTAGTGGCTGACCCACCACTGCTGCCCACCGTCGTAGCCGAACAGCTCGGCGACCGACATGAAAAAGAGCCGCCAGCGCATCCACCACACGCCGGCCTGTTCGCGGCCGTAGGTCTGCTCGAACAGCGGCATCAGCGCGTCGCGCTGGTCGTCCATGTTGCGCAGCCAGGCTTCCGATGTGCGTTGGTAGTGCGTGCCGTTCCAGCGCCAGCGCTGCACCAGGCGCAAATCATCCTGGCAATGCAGCGCGAGGTCGTCGCTCGGCATCATGCCGCCCGAGAAAAAGTGCTTGCTCATCCAGTCGCTCGCGTCGCGCTCGACGAAGGCATACGGCGCCTCGCGGTGCGCGAACACGTGCATGAAAAAACGGCCTTCGGGGTTGAGCCAGCGCGCGACACGCGCGAAGGCCTGCGGCCAGTTGCGCAGGTGCTCGAACATCTCGACCGAGACGACGCGGTCGAAGCGCTCGGCGGTGTCGAACTCGTTGATGTCGCGCGTGATCACGCTCAGGTTGGTGAGGCCGCGCGCTGCCGCCTGTGCCTCGATGTACTCGCGCTGCGAGTTGGAATTCGACAGCGCGGTGACCTGGCTGCCACGGTAGCGTTCGGCCATCCACAGGCTGAGCGAACCCCAGCCGCAGCCGAGTTCGAGCACGTGCTGGCCGTCGATCAGCCCGGCGCGCTCGCAGGTGGCCTGCAGCGCGGCGGCTTCGGCCTGCGCGAGCGTCTGCACGCCCTCGGGCCACCAGCAGCTGCTGTACTTGCGGTGCGCGCCCAGCACCTCGCCGAAAAACGCCGCGGGCACTTCGTAGTGCTGCTCGTTGGCCTTCTCGGGCAGCAGGGCCAGCGGCGCGCTGCGCAGCGCGTCGGCAAATGCTTGCGTGAGCTCAGCGACCGCGACCGCATCGCCGCTCTTGAGCTCGGCCAGCCGCGCCTTCAGCAGCCGGCGAATGCCGAGCCGGACGACGCGGTCGGGCAC
>JANMWQ010000383.1:0-5052 GCA_031394085.1 Rhizobacter sp.
TCACGATGTTGGGCAGGCGCTCGAGGGGTTCGGGCTGTTCGGGCGTGAGGCTGAACGGGTTCGGGATCAGCTCGCCGCGCTCTTTCGCGTCGCTGATCTTCTTGTTGTAGCCGCCGAGAATGCGCACCCCCATTTTGCTCATCAGCTTGTAGCGGCGCTCCATTTCGCCGACGCCCCAGTTCAGCGCGTTGGCCGCCAGCTTCATGTCGGTGACGACCGGGCACAGCAGGTGCGGAATGCCTTCGTAGACGCTCATCTCGAGCATCTTCGGGTCGATCAGGATCAGCCGCACGTCGCGCGCTTCGGCCTTGTAGAGCAGGCTCAAAATCATCGCGTTGATGCCGACCGACTTGCCCGAGCCGGTCGTGCCCGCCACCAGGCAGTGCGGCATCTTCGCGAGGTCGGCGACGACCGGGTTGCCGACGATGTCTTTGCCGAGACCCATCGTGAGTTGCGAGCTGGCGTCGTTGTAGACGGTCGAGCCGAGAATCTCCGACAAGCGAATCGTCTGCCGCTTCGGGTTCGGCAACTCGAGCGCCATGGTCGTCTTGCCGGGAATCGTCTCGACCACGCGGATGCTGATCAGGCTCAACGAGCGCGCCAGGTCTTTCGACAGATTCAGCACCTGCGATCCCTTCACGCCGGTCGCCGGCTCGATCTCGTAGCGCGTGATCACCGGGCCGGGCGAGGCCGCGACCACGCGCACCTCGACGCCGAAGTCCTTCAGCTTTTTCTCGATCAGCCGCGAGGTCATCTCGAGCGTCTCGGGCGTCACGCTTTCGGTGCGGCCGGGCGCGGCGTCGAGCAGGTCGACCTGCGGCAGCTTGGTGTCGGTGAGCTCGATGAAGAGGGGCTTCTGCCGCTCCTTGACGACGCGCTCGCTCTTGGGCACCTCGACGACCGGCGCCTCGATCACGATCGGCAAATGGTCTTCATGCAGGCGATGTTCGACACCCGCGATCACCTCGCGCTCACGCAACGCTTTCTCGCCGACACGCACGTCCTCGGCGCGCTCAACGCGCAGGGTGCGTCTCTCGCGCAACGAATCGACCCATGCACCGATGCGCTCGGACAAACGCAACCACGAGAATCGCAGCGCGAGTGCGATGCCGGCGACCAGCGTGGCGATCCACAGCACGCCCGAGCCGACGAAGCCGAGCCATTGTTGGCTCAGGCTGCCGAGCGAGTAGCCGACGGCACCGCCGGCATGCCCGCCCGCGACGCGACCTTCCCACTGGTACAGCCGCGTCCATTCGAGAGACGAGCTGGCCGCCAGCAGCAACGCCAGGCCGAGCCAGAACAGCCAAACGGGCTTGGGCGCGCCGATCACCGGATGCGGTGCCGCCGGATCGCTGCGCAGCACACGCGCCAGGGTGCCCAGCCAGGCGCGCAGCGAGACCGCGACGGCCCACCAGACGGAATAGCCGAACACGAAGAAAGAGAGATCGGAGAACAGGGCGCCGAGCGGGCCGGCCTTGTTTTGCGTCAGTGCCATCGCGCCCGAGGTGGAGAACGCCGCATCGCCCGCGTTGTGTGTCGTGAGCGCCAGCACCGCCAGCAGCCACAACACCCCGGTGATCAGCAAACCGAGTTGGGCACGCCAGCCCGCGGCGTGATGCGGCGCCGAGGCGGCGGCCCGCGAACGCGTGCGTGAAGCATCTCGCTTCGGGCTCGCGCCGCTGGCCGTGAAACTGGTGGGGGCGCCGCCATCGGAGCGGAGCGAGCCGAGAGGAAAAGTCATCAGCGGATTGTCGCCGATCGCGTCACACGGCTGGCAGGCAGCCGGCACGACACCGCGCTCAATTCGTCAACTGTTCCTTGATGATGACCGAGCCGTTTTCCTGGGTCTCGATCATGCCGCGCTCTTCGAGATCTTTCATCACGCGGCTGACCATTTCGCGCGAGGCGCCGACCACTTTGGCCAAATCTTGGCGCGAGACTTTGTTGCGAATCGTCTTGACGCCGTTTTCCATCTCGCACATGTCGAGCAGCGTGCGGGCGACGCGACCATAGACATCGAGCAGCGCGAGTGATTCGATCTGCCGATCGGCGCTGCGCAGGCGCTGCACAAGGCCGCGCATGATCGCGTAAGAGAGGCTCGAATTTTCAGGCAGGCAGCGCGCAAACTCAGCGCGGCCCAAGATCAGCATGTCGGTTTGCACCTCGGCACGCACCGTGGCCGAATGCGGTTCGTTGTCGATCAGGCTCATTTCGCCGACATAGTCGCCGGGTTGCAGCACCGCGAGGATCACTTCGCGACCGCGTGCATCGGCCGTCAACACACGCGCCCGGCCGGTCAGCAGGATGAACAGCGCATTCGACTTCTTGTTGTGCTCCACGACGATCTCGCCGCGCCGAAAGCGGCGCTTGACGACGCTGTCGGCAATGCCTTGCGCCTGGTCGTTGGTCAGAAGTGAAAACAGCGGCACGCGCCGGATCAGATCGAGGTTGGAAAGCATTGCCATTCGGTGTGCCTTTCGTGTTGTTCCTAACGAGAACCCATGCCAATGGGAGAGCAGGTAGCGAAAATTGCCAACTTTTCACGCTGCCTACAATTTCTCTATTGTCACCATTAAAGCGGTTGGCGCCAGCCCGATCGAACCCCATGTCAGACTGTCGCGCCGCCGCATTCGGCATGCGCGCACTCCCCAAAGACTTGAACACTTCCATGAGCACTTCCAACCAACACGCCCACGTTCTGATCCTCGGCTCGGGCCCCGCCGGCTATACAGCGGCGATTTACGCAGCACGCGCGAACCTGAAGCCGATGTTGATCACCGGCATCGCGCAAGGCGGCCAGCTGATGACGACGACCGACGTCGACAACTGGCCCGCCGATGTCGACGGCGTGATGGGCCCGGACCTGATGCAGCGGTTCTTGAAGCACGCCGAACGCTTCAACACGAAGATCGTGTTCGACCACATCAACGCGGTCGACCTGAGCAAGCGCCCGTTCACGCTCAAGGGCGACTCCGGCACCTACACCTGCGACGCATTGATCCTGGCAACCGGCGCCTCGGCCAAGTACATCGGCCTGCCCTCGGAAGAAAAGTTCATGGGCCGCGGTGTCAGCGGCTGCGCGACCTGCGACGGGTTTTTCTACCGCGAGCAGGAAGTCTGCGTCGTCGGTGGCGGCAACACGGCGGTCGAAGAGGCGCTCTACCTGTCGAACATCGCGAGCAAGGTGCACCTGATTCACCGCCGCGACAAGTTCCGCGCCGAGGCGATCCTGGTCGACAAGCTGCACACGAAGGTCGCCGAAGGCAAGATGCAATTGCACCTGTGGCAGACACTCGACGAGGTGCTCGGCGACGCCTCCGGCGTGACCGGCGTGCGACTCAAATCCACCTCCAAAGAGGGCACCGAGAATGGCGCGACCCGCGAGTTGAAACTCACCGGCTGCTTCATCGCGATCGGCCACCAGCCGAACACCGACATCTTCAAGGGCCAGCTCGAGATGAAAGACGGCTACCTGATCACCAAGAGCGGTCTCTCCGGCATGGCGACAATGACCAGCGTGCCCGGCGTGTTCGCGGCCGGCGACGTGCAGGACCACATCTACCGGCAAGCCATTACCAGTGCCGGCACGGGCTGCATGGCCGCGCTCGATGCACAACGCTTCCTGGAGCAGCAGTGACCGACGGCTGGTGGCCGCCTCTATGAATCGGGCTATACTCGTCCTCTTGCCGAAATTTCGGTAGCTGGATTCAATCGATTAGGAGAAGCGTCATGGCACGCGTCTGTCAGGTCACGGGCAAAGGTCCGATGGTGGGTAACAACGTTTCCCACGCGAACAACAAAACGAAGCGTCGCTTTCTGCCGAACCTGCAGTACCGCCGCTTCTGGGTCGAGGCTGAAAACCGCTGGGTGCGTTTGCGCATCTCCGCGTCGGCCTTGCGGCTGATCGACAAGGTGGGCATCGAGAAGGTCCTCGTCGACCTCCGCGCCCGCGGTGCAATCTAAGCCCAGGAGCTGACCATGGCAAAAGGTGGACGCGAGAAAATCAAGCTGGAATCCAGCGCCGGCACCGGTCACTTCTACACGACCGACAAGAACAAGAAGACAACCCCCGAAAAGCTGGAAATGATCAAGTTCGATCCGAAAGCGCGCAAGCATGTGACCTACAAGGAAACGAAGCTGCGTTGAGCAACGCAGCGAGAACCTGCTGCTGAAGAACCCGCCCGCGTGGCGGGTTTTTTGTTGTCCGCGTTTTTGCCGGAGCAACCGATCGAAAAAAAGGGCCGCAATCGCGGCCCTCGGTGTTTCGGCTGGTGGCGCTCAGGCGTGCGCAGACCGCAGCTTCAGCGCGAATTCTTGCAGCGCGGCAATGCCGCTCTCTTCCGCCTTCTTGCACCAGGCCTGCAGATCGGCCACGAGTTGCTCGGCCGAAACGTTGGTACGCGTCCAGAGCGAGCGCAGTTCCTCGCGCATCGCGACCAGCTTGGCAAGCGCCGGACTGTGCTCGATGGCAGACGCGATCTGCGCCTTCACCGCATGCGGGATCTTGTCTTCGTCACGGTGTAACCAGCGCTTGGCGAGCTCCATGTTCGCGAGCCTGGCCGCGCTGGCCGAGCCTTCGGCCCTCAGCCGCTGCGCTTCGGCGCGGCTGGCGTGGCGCAGGTTGCGCGCGTACTTGGCCATCACCTCGTAGCGATTCGCGATGATCGCCTCCAGCGTCTTGTCGTCGGCGACCGGCTTGACGGTGCCCAGCTTGAGCAACGGCGCGGTCTTGCGCACCTTCGCGAGGCCCATCATTTCGAGCCCGCGGATGTAAGCCCAGCCGATGTCGAACTCGTAGGGCTTAACCGACAGCTTGGCCGAGGTCGGGTAGGTGTGGTGGTTGTTGTGCAACTCCTCGCCGCCGATGATGATGCCCCAGGGCGAGATGTTGGTCGACGCGTCCGGCGCCTCGAAATTGCGGTACCCCCACCAGTGACCGATGCCGTTGATGATGCCGGCAGCGGTGATCGGGATCCACGCCATCTGCAGCGCCCATACAGCTGCGCCGATTGCGCCGAACAGCGTCAAATTGATCAGCAACATCACGCCAAC
>JANMWQ010000391.1:0-1646 GCA_031394085.1 Rhizobacter sp.
TTGTCGAGCCGAGCCATCAGAACGATTTGCGTGTCGTTCGCAAACACGAAGACATCGACACGATTCGTGTCGTTGCAGGCCTGAACGTCGAAGTAGCCGTCGGCCAGAGAGGCCGGGTCGCGCAGCGGCATCACGCGGATGAAGCGCTCGCCGGCGTAGCGCTGCTCGAACAACGCTTGCACCGCCTCGGGCGTGGCGCCGGGCCTCAGCTGCGACAGGTGTAAGGGCACGCTTACCGACAAACCCTTGTAGAACTTGCCAACGATCGGCATGAAGATCGGCCGCATCGTCAAACCGGTGTGGGTCGTCATCTCGGAAACGTGTTTGTGCGCCAGGCCGAGCGCGTAGGGGCGCGGGGCGTCGAGGCTCGGGTCACCGCCGGCTTCGTACTGTTCGATCATCTTCTTGCCACCGCCCGAATAACCCGTGATCGAGCTGCCTGAAATCGGCAACCCCGCCGGCACCAAACCTGCGTCGAC
The DNA here is from genome assembly GCA_031394085.1 of Rhizobacter sp. Classification (GTDB taxonomy): domain Bacteria; phylum Pseudomonadota; class Gammaproteobacteria; order Burkholderiales; family Burkholderiaceae_C; genus LMDS01. The sequence continues at coordinate 480 of JANMWQ010000391.1, forward strand.
CAGCGGGCGCAACAACAGGATGAAGGCCGAGGCGTGGCAGCCCGGGTTCGAGATGCGCTTGGAGGCGCGGATCAGCGCGCGCTGCGATGGCGCCAGCTCCGGCAGGCCGAAGGCCCAGCCCGGCGCCGTGCGGTGCGCGGTGCTCGCGTCGATCAGGCAAGTGTTCGGGTTGGTGACAAGCGCGGCCGCCTCTTTCGCCGCCGCGTCGGGCAAGCAGAGAAACGCGACATCGGCGGCGTTCAACAGACGCGCACGCTCGGCGGCGTCCTTGCGTTTGTCGGCATCGATGCGCAGCACTTCGATGTCATCGCGGTGCGCGAGATACTCGTGAATTCGCAGTCCGGTCGTGCCTTCCTGGCCGTCGACAAACGCGCGGTAAGCCATCTCTCGTCCTCTCGAAACAGCCGATAAGGATAAACCACGACGATGACAAACGAGACCGTTGCCGAGGCACGCCTCCTGCTGCTGCCGGGCTGGCTCGACTCCGGCGCGGCCCATTGGCAAACTCGCTGGGAGGTGTTGCACAGCTGCCGTCGCGTCGAGCAGGACGACTGGCTCTGGCCCAAGCGCGGCGACTGGATGGCGCGGCTCGACGAGGTGCTGCTCGAATCCGAACAACCGGCCGTGCTGATCGCGCACAGCCTGGGCTGCCAACTCGTCGCTGCATGGGCCGCGCACTCGCAACACACGGCACGCGTGCACGCTGCACTGCTGGTCGCGCCACCCGACCCCGAGCGCGACGACATGCCACCCAACCTGTTCAACTGGCGGCCGATCGTGCGCCAGCGCCTGCCCTTCGCAAGCCGCGCCGTGGTCAGCTGCGACGACCCGTACTGCACGCCCGAGCGCGCCGCGCAGATGGCGCGCGATTGGGGCGCATCCACCTTCGACATCGGCCCCTGCGGCCACGTCAACGGCGACTCGAGCCTGGGTGACTGGCCGCAGGGCTGGGCGCTGCTGCGAACGCTGTCGGGCTGACGGCAAACCGCACGCAGATCGATCGAAGACAATCGCCCGATGGTCACCAAGAAACCCAAAGGCCTCGGCCTCGGCCTCGAAGCGCTGCTCGGCCCGCGCGTCAAAGAGGCCGGCGATGCGCCCACCGCCGTCAGTGATGGCTTGCCGCATGTGTTGAAGTTGTCGCAACTGCAGCCGGGCAAATACCAA
>JANMWQ010000404.1:0-9807 GCA_031394085.1 Rhizobacter sp.
GGCTCACGCTCGGCGCTGGCACGCTCGCGAGCCTCTCCCGCTTCGCGGTGACCGCGTATGCCGAGTCCGGCAACTTCACCGTGCTGCACCTCGTGACCGGCTGCCACGCCGCGCGCGTGCTGAGCCCGTTCGCGGGCGAGACCGCGCCCGCACTCGGCGCCGTCGTGCGAGCGTTTACCGCCGCCTACCTCGCCAGCGGCGCGGTGGGCGCAGAGCGATCGCTGCCGCGAGCGCCGGCCGATTGGTCCACGCTCGTGGCGGCCGCCATCCGGTCCGATGACGAGCACGTGATCAAGCTGGTCGATGCCTGCATCGCCGAGGCGGCGCTCTTCGGCGACGCACCCTGTCGGCAGGCGGCGAGCCGTGCCTTCGGCTGAGCGCCGGCCGCGGCGGCAGTGCGGCGTCGTGCAACGTTCCGCCGACCACCGATCGGTGAGGGCTCGACGGCTTCAGAAGTCGACGCTCGAGCGCAAGCCGATGACGACCACCGCCGTGCTCGAACTCACACCGCCCGGGTGCCGCACGTACTGAAGGTTCGGTTGCAAGCTGAAGAACGGTCGCGGCACCCAGGCGTAGAACAGCTCACAGACACTTTCGGAGCCGGGTACCGCGCGCGCGCCGCCGGTGCGGTCGTTGCCCAGCCGCACGTTGTCGGCGATGCGGCCGTTGACGTGGTTGCTGCCGAGCGCGAAGCCGATCGTGTCGCCGTGGCGGCCGTCGAACGGGCCTTTGTAGGTCACCCCGAGGGCGATCTGGCGGTCCATCGAAGCGGCAGTGGCCCGGTCGGACTGGGTGATGTTGAGGAACACGCTGGCGCCCGATCCTTTGTCGCGCCCGCTGACCTGCTGCAAGAAATTGAGGTAGACGCCGCCGCGCGAGTTGCGGCGCAACGGCGCGCCGCCAGTCAGTGCGATGGGCTGGTGGCTGGTGTCGAGGAAAACGTCATTGGCGTTCGAGGTGTCGTGCCATGCGCCGACCTTGTAGCTGCCCGGCAACCCGCCGGGTTTGGGTTTCCAGTCGAACTCGATCGGAATGAGCGCGCCGGTCGTGCCGGAAGGGTTGTTCGGATAGAGCCCTTGGTGGTGCGCGAAGCGGTCGTCGATGTAGCGCGGGTTGACCTGGTAGACGCCGAGCTGCACGGTGGTCTCGGCGCCGAGCGCCACCTTGACGCGCGCCCCCCACTGGCTGACCGGGTAGCTGTACCAGAGTTCGCCGCGCACGTTGCCGGGCTGCGAGCCGCAAAAGGTGAGGTTCTGAAAGTCGCATGGGAAAGCCGCGAAGTCGTCACCGACCGGCAGGCGGCCGAGTTTCAGATCGACAGCGCCGTCGAGCCACGACTGCCGGTACGAAAGCCGCGTGAGCCGCCAGGTCTGGCCCCGGCCGTAGACCTCTTGCACACCTTGCAGCGTGTTCAGCGCCGCGTCGTCACCAAGGTTTCGGCCATTGCGATCGGTGACCATGAGCTCGACGGCGGCGTGGTCGAAGCCGAGCAGCTTTTGCAGGTCGAGCTTCGTGCCGAAGGACCACTGGTCGGTGTAGCGGGCCTTCTCGTCGGAGCCACCTCGGGTGTTGGTGGCGGCCTCGGACACATAGCCGAGGGTGAGGCCGACGCCGCGTTCGAACAGCCGGGTGCGCTGGCCGCCCCAATCGCCGGTCAGCGAGCTGGCGAAACCCTGCGGTGCTTCGCCATCGGCGGCGTTGGCGCCGGGCGCGACGTGCAGCGCCACTGCGCAAGCGCCGACCCTCACGCACAGCAGCACGCGGCCCTTGCGACTTTCGGTTCTCGTGACGGTCGAGCTGTGCTTCACCGCCGCGCCGCGAGTTCGATCCCGAAGATCGCCGCGCCGAGCAGGGCGGCGTTGACCATCACCACGTGCACCGGCACCGCGCGCATCAGGTTGCCGAACCGGCCTTTAGCGGTGAAGGCCTGCATGAACGCGCCGTCCTGCAGCAGCGGCAGCACGCGGGGCGGCATGCCGCCGGCCAGGTACACCCCGCCGGTGGCCATGACTTTGAGCATCAGGTTGCCGGCTTCGGCGCCCCAGACGTCGATCACGACCCGCAGCGTCGCCGCGGCGAGCGGATTGTTGGCGTCGTTCTTGAGCGCCGCTTCGACGATCACTGGTGTGCGATCAGCGACGGCCTGTAGCGCGGCGGCGAAGGCCGGCGGCTCGGACGCCGGGTCGCGCGAGCGCAGGTAGTCGTACACGTTGGGCAAGCCCGAGCCGGAGCAGACCCGTTCGTAGCCGGCATGACGGAACCGGTCTGTCAGGTACGCCTGCAAGCCGGCCTGAATCGCATTCGTCGGCGCGAAGTCGGCGTGACCGCCTTCGGAGTCGCAGGCCAGGTAGGCGTCGCCATTCCAGATCAAAAAGCTTTCGCCGAGCCCGGTGCCGGGCGCCAGCACCGCGATCGGCCCGTGTGCGACGGCCTGGCCGGTGTTGACGACTTTCGTTTCCTGCGGCTGCAGGTGCGGAACGGCGTGGGCGATCGACCGCAGGTCGTTCAGCAGCGTGACCCGCTCCATCTTGAGATGCGTCTTCAACGCGTCTTCCGACAGCTCCCACGGCAGGTTGGTGAGGTGAGCGCGCCCGTCGATCACCGGCCCGGCCACGCAAAAGCAGGCCGAGTCCGGCCGCCCGCCCGCCTGGGCCAGCGGATCGGCGAGAAAGGCTTCGACGACCGGCTCCAAGCCGGCGTACTTCGTGCTGGCGTACTCGCGCTGCAAGACGAAGTGCCGTGGGCCGGCCTCGGCCGAGACGAGTGCCAGCCGGGTGCTGGTGGCGCCGATGTCGCCGGCCAGCAGCATCATGGTTTGGCCTTCCAGAGATTTTCGATGTTCTCGAGCGACATGCCTTTGGTTTCCGGCACGCTGCGATAGATCCAGACCCACCCGAGGCCGCAAAAGAAGGTCAGCAGCCAAAACGTCAGCGAGCTGCCGATGGCAGTCACCAGCGACAGGAAAAACTGGCTGACCAGCCACGCCGAGCCCCAGTTGACGGCGGTGGCGAGCGCGACACCGCGGCTGCGGATGCGTGCCGGGAAAACCTCGTTGATCACCGTCCAGGTCACGGGCCCGAGCGAGAACGCGAAGCAGGCGATGAAGACCACCAGCGCCGCCACGGTGACGATGCCGGCCGTGCTCGGCGCGGCGGATGCGGCGGACGCTGCGGCAGCGCCCGCGTCCACCCCGCTGGCGGCACCGATGAAACCAAAGGCAATGCCGACCACCGCGAGGCTCGCACCCATGCCGACCAACCCGACCATCAACAGCTTGCGTCGCCCGATTCTGTCGATGAAGGCGATCGCGATCAGCGTTGCCAGCACATTCACGCCGCCGATCGCCCAGAGCGTGACACTGGCGCGCGCTGCCTCGGTCGCGAATCCGGCCGAGGCGAAGATCTGGTTGGCGTAATAGATGATCGCGTTGATGCCGGTGATCTGCTGGAACACCGCCAGTCCGAGCGCGACCAGCAACGGTCGCCGCCACTGCGCCTGAAAGAGTTCGCCCCAGCCGGCCTCGTTCGCGTCTTGCTTGAGCGTCGCCTCGATGGCGTCGAGGCGCTGCTCGATGTTCGAGTCGGGTTCGATGCGGCGCAGCTCGGCGGCGGCATCGGCGCGGCGGCGCTTGAGCATCAGCCAGCGCGGCGATTCCGGCGCGAAGAGGCCGACGAGAAACAGCGCCAGTCCCGGCACGGCAGCGGCGCCGAGCATCAGCCGCCAGTCGGTTTCGGCGGCGAGCAGGCCGTTGACGAGGTAGGCTAAAAAGATGCCGATCGTGATCGCCAACTGATAGCCGGAGACGAAGCGCCCACGCAGTTGCGCCGGCGCCAGTTCGGCGGCATAGAGCGGCGCCGCGACTGCGGCAACGCCGACGCCGGCACCGATGACGAGCCGACCGACGACCAGAATCGCGGCATTGGGCGCGTAGTACTGCACGGCGGCGCCGAGTGTGAACAGCGCTCCGGCCACCAGCACGGTGCGCTTTCGGCCCAGCCGGTCACCGAGCTCGCCGGCTGCGAGCGAACCGAGAAGCGCACCGAGCGTGACCCAGCTCGTCACCACTTGCACCATCAGCAGGCTCAGTGAGAACGCGGCCTCGATGCCCGGCAGCGCCCCCGAGATCACACCCTGGTCGTAGCCGAACAGCCCACCGGCGAACAGCACGATGACGAGCACCAGCAAAAGCCAGCGCGTCATGCCGCCGGTGGCTGCAGGCGGCGCGGCGGCCGGTGGTTTCAGGACTGCGCTCATGACGGTGCCTCGGGTGAATGAAGGGGTCTGGTGGCTCCTGCAGAGCATTTGCCAGCGAGGTCAGCTTCATTCCATCCTGCGGGACTGTCTGTGCGATACCGAACATCGGCCTGTCGAAGCGCGAGACGCCGCCGCGGCGTTCCCCGCCGAACGCTGCGGCAGCCCTAGGCTGCCACCGTGGCGAGCAGCCCGGCGATGCCCAACCCGAGCGCGGCGAGCGCGTCGCCGGCGATCAGGCCGCCGCCGATCAGCGAGGAGGTGCTCATGTCGTCGGCCGGCGCCTCGCCCGGTGCCGCATCGCCGCGCTTGCGCGCGCCGCCATTCGCCAGCCAGTTCGCCGCGCTGCTGACCACGCCGCCGATCGCGAACCAGGCCGAGGTTGCGATGCTCAGGAAGGTGCCAAACGAGTAAGCGTAGGGCGACGGCAGCAGCACCGCGTCGATCACGAAATCGCTTGCGCCGCCGAGCCGGCCGCTGCGCCTGAAGCGCTGGTACGCCGCGTTCGCGAATAACGCCTTGCGCGCGATCTGCACCGCCAGCCCGAGCGCGATGCCGAGCACGATCGCGGTGCGCTGGTACGGTTTGTCGTCGGTCAGGCTGCGCAGCACGCCGACGAACTTGTAGGTCATCGTCGACTGCCACTGCGACGATTGCTCGGCCGCTGGCAACACGGTCTGGTCGAGCGCGAGCACCGGGTAGGCGCTCATGAAAAGTTTTGCGAAGCCGACTGTCAGGATCGCGCCGACCACCAGCCCCATCACCTGAAAGCGGAACTGGACCGTGCGTGGCGTGCCCAGCCGCCAGCCGGTCGAGCGGTCTTGCTGCATGTCGCCGGCGACGCTGCAGGCGACCAGCAGCACGCTGCCGGCCATCAGCCCGACGACCGGGTCTTTCAACCCGAGCGCGGCCATCAGCACGACGGCTGTGACGAAGGCCGACGAGATCGGGTTGCTGTCGCTGATGCCGAGCGAGATGCCGTTGACCATCGCGAACACGAACACCAGCGCGATCGCCACCGCCATGAAGAAGACCGGCTGGTGCAGCACGCTCGAGCCGACCCACACCACCGCGGCGCCCCAGAACACGACCCATGCGACCAGGCGGCCGGTGCTGGTGCGCTTCCAGGCTTCTTCGGTGGGTGGGGCAGCCGGCGCCGCAGCCATCGACACAGCACGCCAGCGGCGCACCGCTTCGATCAGGATCTGCCCGATGTCGAGGATTGCTGCGCCCATGATCAGCCCCAAGCCGATCAGGAAGGTGATCTTGCGAAACGGCTCGCCGGCCTGCAGCCAGCCGATCGAGATGAAGTACGGAATCAGCAGGTGCCCGGTCACACCGGCCACGAGCGCGGCGATGCCGATGCGCGCGCCGACCAGCATGCCGGCACCGAGCGTCGAGGTCGAGAGTTCGATCACGCCGATGAAGCCGAGCTTGGCCGCGCCGATGCCGCCGAACACGCCCAGGCCCATGCCGGTGCCGAGCCGCGCGATCGAGCGGCGCAGCAGCACCGGGTCGGTGAGCGCGCGCAAGATGTTCGCGACCGCCAGGCCCGACGGAAAAGTCAGCTGCAACTTGTCGACCAGGATCGGCGTGTACAGCATGCCCACGCCCGCGCCGAACATGCCGATCGAGCCCATGAACAGCATCAGCTGCCAGAGCGGCGGCTGCGGCAGGCCCATCCAGACCATCGCCTGGATCAGCACGCCCATGCCCGCCATGCCGGCGACCGAGGCCGCCGCCGTCTGCATGTAGTTCGCGCCGTGCTTGCCCTCGGGGCCATAGCCCAGCGTCACGCACGAGCCGAGGATGCCGGCCAGCACCTGCCCGCCGACGAAAAATCCGAGCGAGAAGTTCATGTACGAGGCGGTCACGCCGCCGAGCGGGCCCAGCACGAGCGCGCCGAGCAGGCCCAGCATCAGGTAGTAGCGCTTGCTGCCGATCGGCGGCAGCCAGGCCCAGCGGGGGGTGGCGAGCGCCGGCAACGCGGCGGAGTTCACAGTCGTCATGCGGGTTATTTTGCCGCCTGCCCGCGGCGCGGCGCGGTGCGGGGCCGCTACAGTGCAGGCTCATTGCCCGGAGGCCCCCGATGAAAAAGCTGCTGTCCATCCTGTCGTTGCTCGCGTTGTCACCGCTCGCGTTCTTGTCGATCGCTCAGGCCGCCGACCCGTTGAAGGTGCGCGTCGGCGTCGAAGGCGCCTACCCGCCGTTCAGCTCGGTCGGCGCCGACGGCAAAATCGTCGGCTTCGACATCGACATCGCGAACGCGCTGTGTGCGCAGATGAAGGCGCAGTGCACGCTGGTGCAACAGGAGTTCGACGCGATGATCCCGGCGCTGCAGGCGAAGAAGATCGACGTGATCATCGCCTCGATGTCGGCCACGCCCGAGCGGCTCAAGGTGGTCGACTTTTCCGACAAGTACTACAACACGCCGAACCGCCTGATCGCCAAGGCTGGCATTGCGATCGACGGCAGTCCGGCGAGTTTCAAGGGCAAGAAAATCGGCGTGCAGCGCAGCACGATCAACGACCGTTTCGCAACCGCGAAGTTCGGCGGCGCCACGATCGTGCGCTACACCAAACAAGACGAGGTGTTCCTCGACCTCGCCGCTGGCCGCATCGACGCGACACTGGTCGACGCGGTCGCCGGCGATGCCGGCTTCCTGAAGTTGCCGGCCGGCAAGGGCTATGCGTTCACCGGGCCCGTGTACGACGACCCGGCGTATTTCGGCACCGGTGTCGGCGTGGCGTTGCGCAAGGGCGAGGCGCCGCTGCGCGATCAGCTCAACGCCGCGATCAAGGCGATCCGCGGCAATGGCGTCTACAAGACGCTGCAGGCCAAATACTTCGACTTCGACGTGTACGGCAAGTAGGTCGGGATGCTTGCGCTCCTCGGTCGTCGGGGCTGACATGCTGCACGGCTACGGCGCGAGCCTGTTGCAGGGCGCGGCGCTGACGCTGGCGGTCGCGCTCGGCTCGCTGGCGTTGGCACTTGTGTTGGGCCTCGCGGGCGCGGCGGCGAAGCTCTCGGCATCGACCTTTTGGCGCCGCACCGCGACCGCCTACACCACTGTGATCCGCGGCGTGCCCGATCTGGTGCTGATGATGTTGATCTTCTACGGTGGGCAGATCGCGGTGAACGCGGCGCTGAACGCGCTCGGTTTCGAGAGTGTCGACATCGACCCGTTCATTGCCGGTGTCGCGACACTCGGCTTCATCTTCGGCGCCTACTTCACCGAAACCTTTCGCGGTGCCATTCAAGCGGTTCCGAGAGGGCAGATCGAAGCGGGGCGCGCGTTCGGCATGTCGCCGTGGCTCGCATTCCGCCGCATCACCGCGCCGCAGATGCTGCGCTTTGCGATCCCCTCGTTCACGAACAACTGGCTGGTGCTCGTGAAGTCGACCGCGCTGGTCTCGCTGATCGGTCTGAACGACATGCTGCAGCGGGCGCAGCAGGCGGCGGGCGCGACGCGCGAACCGTTCACGTTCTACCTCGCGGTCGGCGCGCTCTACCTCGCGTTGACGACCCTCTCGGTGCTCGCGCTGCGCGCGCTCGAGGCGCGCGTGTCGCGCGGTGCGAAGGTGGTGGCAATTTGAACTTCGCGGCCATCGCCGAGAGCCTGCCGACCTATTGGGAAGGCCTGCTGACGACACTCCAGCTGCTCGCGATGGCGCTCGTGCTCGGCCTGCTGTTCGCGCTGCCGCTCGGCGTGATGCGCGCGTCGAGTCGCACGTGGATGGGTGTGCCGATCGGGGCGCCGGTCTGGTTCTACACCTGGGTGATTCGCGGCACACCGTTGCTGGTGCAACTGTTCATCGTCTACTACGGCCTCGCGCAGTTCGATGCGGTGCGCCACAGCATCGCGTGGCCGTGGCTCTCGAACGCCTGGTTCTGCGCCGTGCTCACGTTCGCACTCAACACCTGCGCCTACACGACCGAGATGCTCGCCGGTGCGATCCGCGCCACGCCGCACGGCGAGGTCGAGGCGGCGCGCGCGTTCGGCATGTCGTGGCCCACGCTGATGCGGCGCATCGTGTTGCCATCGGCGCTGAGGCGCTGCCTGCCGGCCTACAGCAACGAGGTCATCATGATGCTGCACGCGACCTCGATCGCGAGCGTCGTGACCCTGCTCGACCTGACCGGCGCGGCGCGCGAAATGAACTCGCGTTTCTACCTGCCGTTCGAGGCCTTCCTGACCGCCGCGCTGTTCTACCTCGCGCTGACCTTCGTGCTGGTCGCGGCTTTTCGGCGCGCCGAGGCGCGCTGGCTGGCGTACCTGCAGCCGCGCCACTGACCGAACGATCGAAAAGAGACGATGCACATCCGACACCACCCGCTCGCGGGTTCGCCGCTCGGCACCCGGCGCGAGATCGTCAGCGTTCACTGCGGGCCACAGGGCACCGGCCGCAAGGTCTACGTGCAGGCCGCGCTGCATGCCGACGAGCTGCCCGGCATGCTGGTCGCGCACCACCTGCGCCAGCGCCTGCTCGCGTTGGACGCGGCGGGCCGGCTGCGCGGTGAGGTCGTCATCGTGCCGGTCGCGAACCCGATCGGCATCGGCCAGACCGTGTTGCTCGCCAACGAAGGGCGCTTCGAGCTCGGCAGCGGCGAGAACTTCAACCGGCACTACCCGGCGCTGTTCGACGCGGTGGTACCCAAGCTCGAAGGCCGGCTCGGGGGTGACGAAGCGGCGAACGCGCAAACGATCCGCGCCGCGCTGCGCTCGCTGATCGGCGCGCTGCCCGAAGACACCGAGCTGATGAGTCAGCGCAAGATCCTGCTCGGCCTGGCCTGCGACGCCGAGGTCGTGCTCGACCTGCACTGCGACGCCGAGTCGCTGCTGCACCTCTACACCGGCACCGCGTCGTGGCCGCAGGCCGAACCGCTCGCGCGCCTGACCGGCGCGCGCGCCTCGCTGCTGGCAGAGGAGTCGGGCGACAACCCGTTCGACGAAGCCTGCGCGCAAACCTGGTGGCAACTCGAAGCGCACTTTCGCGGCCGGCATCCGGTCCCGATGGGCTGCCTCGCGGTCACGCTCGAGCTGCGCGGCGAGGCGGATGTGTCGCATGCGATGGCGTCTGCCGATGCCGATGCGCTGGTTGCGTTCCTCACCCACCGCGGCATCGTCGACGGCCTCGTGCCCGAGTTGCCACTGTTGCGCGCACCGGCCACACCGCTGGCTGGCACCGACGTGCTGAAGGCGCCGGTCAGCGGCATCGTCGTCTACGTGCGCGAGTTGGGCGATGCGATCCGCGCCGGCGAGGTCGTGTTCGAGGTCATCGAGCCGATCAGCGGCGCGGTGCACCCGGTCGCGAGCCGCACCGACGGTCTGTTCTTCGCGCGCGAGTCGCAGCGCTACACGCGCGCCGGTCGTGCGCTCGCCAAGGTGGCGGGCGCGGTGGCAGTGCGCTCGGGCAAGCTGTCGAGCGATTGATGGGCCGCGTCGCACCGGTCGAGAAACTGCGGGTCGAGGGCCTGCACAAGCGCTTCGGCGACGTCGAGGTGATCAAGGGCGTGAGCCTGACCGCGCATGCCGGCGACGTGATCGCGGTCATC
>JANMWQ010000510.1:0-1853 GCA_031394085.1 Rhizobacter sp.
CGGTGCCCGACCCGAACGGTCTGTGCTTCTCGCCCGATTTCAAGAAGCTGTACGTCGTCAGCACCGGCCAGGGCCCGGGCGACACCGGCGCCGGCGGCAAGGGCGACATGCACGTGTTCGATGTGACGGCCGACAACAAAATAACCAATGGCAAGCTCTTCAGCGCCTTCATGGTCGACGGCGTGAAGTGCGGCCCCGACGGCGTGCGCGCGGATGTCGACGGCAACCTCTGGTGCTCGAGCAACGCGGGGCGCAACGTCGGCTACAGCGGCGTGACGGTGTGGTCACCGGCGGGCAAACTGATCGGGCGCATTCGCCTGCCCGAGATCTGCGGCAACGTGTGTTTCGGCGGGCCCAAGCGCAACCGCCTGTTCATGGCGGCGAGCCAGTCGCTCTACGCGCTCTACACCGGTACACAAGGGGCGGCGCCCGGCTGACGTGTCTGCCGTGGGCAGGGCGTTAGGATCGGGCGGCCAAAAAATAGAACAGCGAGAGCCCCCGATGCAGGACATCCTGATCAACTGGACGCCGCAAGAAACCCGCGTCGCGATCGTCGAGAACGGCGCGGTGCAGGAGCTGCACGTCGAACGCACGCTCGAGCGCGGCCTCGTCGGCAACATCTACGCGGGCAAGGTCGCGCGCGTGCTGCCGGGCATGCAATCGGCCTTCATCGACATCGGCCTGGAACGCGCCGCGTTCCTGCACGTGGCCGATGTGCAAGTCAACGGCGTCACGCCCAGAAGCAGCTTCGTGGCGGCACGCGGTGATACCGCCAGCAACGGCGCGCCGCAGACGCCGATCGAGCGCCTCGTGTTCGAGGGCCAGACGCTCACGGTGCAGGTCATCAAGGACCCGATCGGCACCAAGGGCGCGCGGTTGTCGACGCAGATCAGCATCGCCGGCCGACTGCTCGTGTTCTTGCCGCAAGACGACCACATCGGCATCTCGCAGAAGATCGGCTCGCACGAGCTGCGCGAGCAACTGCGCGCGCGCATGGGCGTGCTGGCGCGGGCGCCCGAGGGCAGCGGGCCGCAAGGCGGGTTCATCCTGCGCACCAATGCCGAAGAAGCCACCGACGACGAACTGTCCGACGACATCCGCTACCTGCGCAAGACCTGGGCCGCGGTGCGCGCGATGAGTTTCAAGTCGCCGCCCGGCAGCTTGCTGCACCAGGATTTGAGCCTGGTCGAGCGCGTGCTGCGCGACCTCACGCACAGCGGCACGCACGCGGTGCGCATCGACTCGCGGATCCAGTTCGAGAAACTGCAAACATTCGGCCTGGAGTTCACGCCGACCTCGGTCGCCAAGCTCGAGCACTACGCCGGCGAGCGGCCGATCTTCGACCTGTTCAACATCGACGAAGAGATTGCGCGGGCGTTGACGCGGCGGGTCGATCTCAAGTCGGGCGGCTACCTGATCATCGACCAGACCGAGGCGCTCACCACGGTCGACGTGAACACCGGTGGCTTCGTCGGCGCGCGCAATTTCGACGACACGATCTTCAAGACGAATCTCGAGGCCGGCCAGGCGATCGCGCGGCAACTGCGCCTGCGCAACCTCGGCGGCATCATCATCATCGACTTCATCGACATGACGCGCGAGGAGCACCAGACCGCGGTGCTCGCCGAGTTGCGCAAGCAACTCGCGCGCGACCGCACCAAGATCACCGTGAGCGGCTTCACGCAGCTCGGGCTGGTCGAGATGACGCGCAAGCGCACGCGCGAATCGCTCGCGCACATGCTGTGCGAGGTGTGCCCGGTGTGCGAAGGGCGCGGGCAGGTCAAGACCCCGCGCAGCATCTGCTACGACATCCTGCGCGAGATCTTGCGAGAGGCGCGGCAGTTCAACCCGAA
>JANMWQ010000511.1:0-2762 GCA_031394085.1 Rhizobacter sp.
GGCGCGCACGGTAAGCGACTCTTCCTGTGCCGGCACCAGCAATCCGGCCTGCAAGAACGCCGCCAGGCGGTTCTGCTGGAACAGCACGCCCCGCCCTTGTGGCGAAACGAACAAGCTCAATTGCCGGCGCATGCCCTGCCATGCGAGTTGCATCGGCTCGTTGCGACTGCGGTAGTCGAGCATGTACCAGCTGCCGACTTGCAGCTCACGCGCCCAGGCGATCATCGCCGGCGTCGGCATCGAGCCGCCTTCGGAGACGACCTCGAGCTCGGAGCTTTCGTGGCCCGACAGGTCGTGCACCATCGACTCGTCGATCACCAGATCGTCGGCCTCGGGCAACAGCTCTTCGAGCGTCTCGAGCCGCACCATCAGTTCTTCGAGGCGCTCGTGCGGGATCGCAGCGGTCTTCGCGGTGAAGGCCGCGGCGAGCGAGTTGTTGAGGCGTTGGACGTGCTCGTCTTGCTTGGCCGCCGGCACGCCAGCGTGCTCCATGCCTTCGCGCAAAGACTTCAGCAGCGGCGGCAGCCGACGGATCACCTCGGCGCGCTCCTCGCGCGAGACCTTGGCGCTGGCCGACCAGATCAGGTCGGCCGCGGCGCGCTTCATCTCTTTGGTGGCATCGCTCTGGTTGCCGTGCTTGACGGCGGCCATCGCGAGCACGTCGGCCCACACATGGAACAGGAACTCGCGCACGCCTTCTTGAACCGGCACTTCGTTGAGCATCTTGCGCAGCTCGATCGTGTACTGGATCGCCAGTGTCTCGCGCTGCTCGACCTGCTGTGCCAGCGACACGCCCTTGCGCGAGGCCTCGTTCTCGTTCTTGAAGTAGTGCTCGAGAAACTTTTCGAACTCGACCAGCACGGTCTGGAACACGCGCCGGCCAGTGTCGGGATAGGCCTCGACGACCTGCACGACGCGTTTGATCTCTTTCTCGAGGATGTCGCCGACCGCGCGGCTGGTGGCGTCGAAGCCCATCACGCACGAGCCCATGCGGTCGATCAGGCGGCGCGCCGGATGGTCGATGGTGGCGAAAAAATCGGGCTCGCTGACCGCGACGCGCAGCACCGGCATCTGCAGCCGCGCGAACCAAACGCGCACCGCGGTGGGAATGCGCTCCTCGGTCAGGATGCTCTGGAACAACAGCGCCACGATCTCGATCGTGGCGCGCTCGACCGGCGTGCTCGCCGCTTGCTTGAGCGCTTGCTTGCGCTGGTTCAGTTCTTCGAGCAACGTCGGCGTGCTGACATGGCCGCCGCCCGCCACGGTGCGGGCCTGGTCGACCGAAGCGAGGCGTTTCGCGATGCCTTGCTGTGCGTCGTCGATCGCGTTTTTCAGGCGCGGCGCGGTCATGACCGGCCGGTCGTGCTGCGTGACGCCGAAGCCGGGCAGCTGGCGGCCGATCAGCCGGTTGAGGCGGCCGAGCACGGCCTCGGCGTGGTCCATGCCGCGGGCGAGGCCGGCGGCGCGCGTCATCATGCGGGTCTCTTCGCCGACACCGTCGCCGCGGCGGCTGTCGCCCCCGCTCGCGCCTCCACTCGCGGTACCGCCCGACGCAGCGAAACCGCCGGTGCTGCCGCGACCCGAGTGCATGAAGCCGCCGGTGTACACGCCGTGCGAGCGCCGGATGAACGGCCGCAAGTCGACTTCGGGCAGCACGTTGCGCTCCAACAGGAAACGGTTCGTCTCGTGGTAACCCTCTTCGGCGAAGTGCGCGAACTCTTCGTGGAGCACCGCCTGAAGTTGCCGCCACGCCTCGAGGCTCAGACCGGCGGCACGCCACGAGGCGCTGACGATGCGCGCGAAGACATGCGGCCGCAGCACATCGTTGGTGTCGAGTTCGTCGCGGCCTTCGAGCGAGTTGATGCGCGAGCGCAGGTCGGTGAACTCCCACGACGAGCGGTCCATCATCGAGAGCGCCAGCTTCGAGCTGACGATCTCGTGCTCGATGGTGTCGTCGTCGACGAGGCTCAGCTTGGCGTCGCGGCTGGAGGGCGCCGGCAGGTCGCCGGGGTGCGTGGCCGAAACCAGACCGGTCTGGCGTGCGCCGCGCAACATCGAGGTCATGCCCTGCAGCCAGTACGGTGCGGCTTTTTGCAGGTCGGGCACGAGCTCGCGGCGCTTCATCACGACCATCGGCTCGGCCACTTGGCTGACCAGCAGCCGCGCGCCTCGGTCGACTCCCTGCACCACGTTGGGCAGACCGGACAGCAGGCCCTCCACGTAAGAGCGCCTTGCTTGTTGGGCCAATGCCGTCGGGTTGGCAGGGGTCGGCATGGGGAAGGAGCGTCCTGAGAAATACTACGCAGTAACTCTACACCACCGCCCCGGAATTCGGGTCGTCCGGATCGGTCTCCTTCACCGGCCCGGACTTGATCAGGTCTTCGCGCTTGACGCCGAGCCACATCGCGATCGCCGCGGCGACGAACACCGACGAATAGATGCCGAACAGGATGCCGATCGTCAGCGCGACCGCGAAGCCGTGCAGCGTCGGCCCGCCGAAGATCAGCATCGACAGCACCATCATCTGCGTGCTGCCGTGCGTGATGATCGTGCGGCTCGTCGTGCTGGTGATCGCGTGGTCGATGACCTCGTGCGTGTTCATTTTGCGGAAGCGCCGGAAGGCCTCGCGGATCCGGTCGAAGATGACGACCGATTCGTTCACCGAGTAGCCCAGCACCGCGAGCACGGCGGCGAGCACGGTGAGGTTGAACTCCCACTGAAAGAACGCAAAGAAGCCGAGGATGATGACCACGTCGTGCAGG